>NZ_JBOZCJ010000012.1:0-59939 GCF_051265215.1 Actinotignum stranguriae | reverse complement strand
CTGTCACGATCAAGGATGGTGACAAGGTCTTCGATACGTCGAAGGTGACTGTCACTGATCCGGATACTGATGGTGATACTGTCCCGGATTCGCTTGATCAGTGCCCCACGGTTGCTGGGCCGGCTTCTAATAATGGTTGCCCGGCTTGGGGTGATGGTGATGGTAAGCCTGGCGCGGATGTGACGCTTGCGAAGGATCCGGCTAATGGTCCGATTCCGGATACGGCTACGTGTGAAGCTTCCAATGGTGCTACTTGTTCCTTTGATGGGGACGGGAACGTTGTTGTGAAGGTTCCTGGGGATGCTAAGGATAAGGACGAGATTACTGTCACGATCAAGGATGGTGACAAGGTCTTCGATACGTCGAAGGTGACTGTCACTGATCCGGATACTGATGGTGATGGACTGACCGATTCCGAAGAAGAAAAGATCGGCACCGACCCGAACAACCCTGATACTGACGGGGATGGTATCAATGACGGTGATGAGGTCAATGGCACCAAGAACCCGTTCCAGGATGATAAGTCTGATCCGAACGGTAAGCCTGGTAACACTGATCCGCTCAACCCTGACTCGGATGGCGATGGTGTGAATGACGGTGATGAAGTTACCGGCAAGCACAACAACGGTAAGCCGACTAACCCGAACAAGGCCGATACCGATGGTGACGGCGTGACGGATGGGGATGAGAAGAAGGACGGAACTGATCCGAACAACCCGGACACCGACGGTGATGGACTCACTGATGGTGACGAGAAGAAGATCGGTACTGATCCGAACAACCCTGATACTGATGGTGATGGCATCAACGACGGTGATGAGGTCAATGGCACCAAGAACCCGTTCCAGGATGATAAGTCTGATCCGAACGGTAAGCCTGGTAACACTGATCCGCTCAACCCTGACTCGGATGGCGATGGTGTGAATGACGGTGATGAAGTTACCGGCAAGCACAACAACGGTAAGCCGACCAACCCGAACAAGGCCGATACCGACGGTGACGGCATCAACGACGGTGACGAAATCAAGAACGGCACCGATCCGTTGGATCCGAACGATCCGGGTAAGCCGGCACCGAAGCCCAAGAAGGTCAAGAAGACTCTTCAGGTAACTGGTGCGACGAGCGTTGGTCTTGCTGGCACTGCGGCACTTCTGCTGTTTGCCGGCGGGCTCGCGGTGACGCGGCGCCGTAAGGCATAGCTGCTGAACTAATCGCATAGTACAAGCGAGGGGCTGGTAGAGAATCCTCTGGAGGGATTCTCTACCAGCCCCTCCTTGACGGTTGAAGCCGAGTTCACCATTACGAAAGCGACCTCCGCCACGGCCCAGGAAATGCCCGCCCGCATGCACTACGCTGGTGATGCCGCGGTGTGGCACGGCGGCTTCCCTGAGATCGAAAAGGTAGCTCGTCATGTTTGAGACACTGTGCTGCGCCCGCGAATGGACGTTGCGCCCGGGTAGCCTGCTGCGGCGCTCGCTGGTCTGCCTCATCGGCGTGATCCTCACCGCTGTCGGTATCACGGTGGCCCTCAAAGGTCACGCCGGCGTGGATCCCTTCACGGCCCTCCTCCAGGGCGTCAGCCACATCACCGGCCTGTCCTTCTCCTGGGTGGTCCCGGTGGTCAACATCGCCCTCATCGCCCTTATTTTCCCCTTTGATCACAAAGTCCTCGGGCTGGGTACCGTCCTCAACTTCACCCTGGTCGGCGTGCTCGTCACCAGCTTCACCGGCATTCTCGACTCCATCTACGTTTTTACGTATTCAATCCCCGGGATGCTTGCTCACCTCGCCATCGGCCTGGTGATTTTTGCGCTGGGGCTCTCCCTCTACATCACCCCGGATATCGGCCAGGGTGCCGCTGACTGCATCGTCCCCGTCCTCCTGCGCCGCTTCCCGGGCCACTCCTACCGCACCTTCCGTGTGGCCCAGGACTTCATCGTGGTCCTCATCGCCCTCGTGCTGTTCCGCTTCGATCTGAGCAGTGGCGTCATCGGCATTGGCACCGCGATTATGGCGCTGGGAATTGGCGTCGTCGTCGATTTCTTCAACCGCACCGTCGCGTACCGTCTTGTTGGTACGACGGCGTCCTACACGGCACGCCCCGCCCCCGCTATCACCGAGGAATAAGGTGCGGGGGCGGGGCTGCGGCGCCGTCGTTAATTCTGTTCGCAACCGCTACCCGAACCACCTCCGCACCGCGGCCACGATTTCCCGATCAAAGGCATCATCGGAGTGATGCGCCGCGATCCACTCACGGAAGCTTCCACCGCAGGCAACATCCAGATCCGCCCGGCACTGCGCGGTGCGGGTGAGAACCCGGGTGAGCATAGCCGCCGCTGCCGCCGTATCCTCGTCCGGGTAGAAGAAGGGATAGTTCTCCGGCAGGAGCGCGCGTGCCCAGGCCACATCCGGAAACACCCCGAGCGCCCCGGCCCCCAGCGCCTCCACGTAGGACAGCCCGTAGGATTCTTCCGCGGCGGTGGCCAGGAAGGCCGTGGTATGTGCGAGGGCTTCATAATACGAGGTGCGGGTGTCCGTGAGTGGCCCCACGTGCATCCACGGCAAGCGCGAATACGTCATTGCCTTCTCGGACACCAGGTGTGCTTCGTGTAGGCGCATCTCCACCGTGAGGGGAATAAGCTCCTGCACCCTTGTCAGCACGTCCATAAAGAAATCGGGGCGTTTGCGCGGGGACAGGTAGATCGCCGGGTAGAGCACCACCGGAACTTCCGGTTCGCGCCGCTCCTGCACGTGGTCGAGGCGGAAACCGAGATTCACCCAGCCGAGCTTGAGCCGCCCCGCCAGCGGGGGCACCGTCCACTTATTGACCATCTCGCGGATTTCCCCGGCGGTGCGCTCCGAATTCGCGAAAGTGGGGAAGAGCGCGCAAGAAAGCGCCACCGGGGCGATCTCCTCCGCGCTTTCCAGGGTGGACACCGGCAGCCACACAAAATTCATAAGGCGCGGGGCGGCGTGGCCAGCCTTGCGTAGGCGCTCCCACAGGGCTGGAGTGTCATGCACATCCATGGTGATAACCACCGTATCCGGGGCGAGCTCTTCGGCGGAAACCCCGCTGGGGTCAAGCACCATCGCACCCGGGAAAATACGCAGAAGGCGACGCAGCAGGGTGGCACCGGCATCCTGGCCGGCGATATTTCCTTCCGGGCTGATCTGAGCGCCGGACCAATGCACGGCAATATTCATGCCAGGACTCCCTTCTCGGGTTCGGATCCGGTCTCAAACCGAGATTGCGGTTCGAGCGCCGGCTTGGATTCAGGCGAAGATTCAGGCAAGGGCTCATCCAGCAGCGGATCCTCCGTGGAGGCCTGGATTCGCATGCTGTAGAAGGAACGGTAAATAAAGACAAGCGCGAGCGCCCCGAAGCACACCGCCAGGCCGGTGACCACCGCGGTGAGATTCTGGGCGTTGAGACTCACGGCCAGCTCCACGGCGAGCAGCCCGAAGAGCGTCGTGAATTTAATAATCGGGTTGAGAGCCACCGAGGAGGTGTCCTTGAAAGGATCGCCCACGGTATCGCCCACGATGGTGGCATCGTGGAGTGCGGTGCCTTTCGCGTGCAGATCCACCTCTACGATCTTCTTTGCATTATCCCAGGCCCCGCCCGCATTCGCCATGTAAATCGCCTGGTAGAGGCCGAAAATGGCAATGGAGATGAGGTAGCCGATAAAGAAGTACGGCTCGATAAAAGCGAAGGAGAGGGTAGCGAAGAAGACCGCTAGGAAAATGGTGAGCATCCCTTGCTGGGCGTACTGGGTGCAAATTTCGACGACGCGCCGCGAGTCATCATGGGAAGCCCGCTCCGCATTCTTATCCAGATGGATGGAATCCTTGATGAACTCCACCGCTCTATACGCTCCCGTGGTCACCGCTTGCATGGACGCCCCGGAGAACCAGAAGATCACCGCGCCTCCGCTAATAATCCCCAGCAGGAACGGGGCGTGCATAAGGGACAGCATCTCGATCCCGCTGGTCAGCCCACCGGTCAGCCCGATAATAATGGAGAAGATCATCGTGGTGGCACCCACCACCGCGGTGCCGATCAGCACCGGCTTCGCGGTCGCCTTGAAGGTATTGCCGGCCCCGTCGTTCTCCTCCAGCATGAGCTTGGCACGATCCCACTGCGGGGCGAAACCGAAACCGGAGCGAATATCAGCGTCGATATCGGGGAGCGCCTCGATCCGGGAAAGCTCGTAGACCGACTGGGCGTTATCCGTGACCGGGCCGTAGGAATCCACCGCGATAGTGACCGGGCCCATGCCCAGGAAACCAAAAGCCACCAGCCCGAAAGCGAAAACAGCCGGCGCCAGCATGAACTCACCGAGCGTGGCATCCGCGATCACGAAAGCCCCGGCCATAAGCCCCACGATGGTGATACCCAGCCAGAAAGCGGAGAAATTCCCAGCTACCACGCCGGACAGAATATTGAGGGATGCTCCGCCCTGGCGCGAGCTTTTCACCACTTCACGCACGTGCCGCGAGGTCGTGGACGTGAAGACTTTCACCAGCTCCGGGATGAGCGCCCCCGCGAGAGTCCCACAGGTCACGATAGTGGCGAGTGCGAGCCACAGTGCGCCGTCGTGCCCACCCAAAACGAGCCAGGAGATCCCATACACGCAAGCAATGCAGAAAATCGAGGTGAGCCACACGAGTGAACTCAGCGGTTTTTCGAAATTGAGGGTGGTGACGCTGGCGTAGCGGGTAGCAGCCAGGCGCGCATTGAGCCCGTAGGCCAGCGCCGAGGCAATAATCATGGCAACCCGCACCGTGAACACCCACACCAGCAGAGTGGCTTGCAAGGCTGGATCATGCACGGCCAGCACAATGAAGGTCACCAGCGCCACCCCGGTCACGCCGTAGGTTTCGAAACCGTCAGCGGAAGGCCCCACGGAATCCCCGGCATTATCGCCCACGCAATCGGCGATGACACCCGGGTTACGCGGATCGTCCTCATCAATTTTGAAAACGATTTTCATCAGGTCGGAGCCGATATCGGCAATCTTCGTAAAAATACCACCGGCGATGCGCAGCGCTGAAGCGCCCAGCGATTCCCCGATGGCAAAGCCAATAAAGCAGGCCCCGGCCACATCCGCGGGCAGGAACAGCAAAATGACGAGCATCATGAGCAGTTCCAGGGAAATGAGCACCATCCCGATCGACATCCCCGAACGCAGCGGCACCTGGTGCAGCGGGAGGGGCCGCCCGCGCAGCGACGCGAAAGCCGTGCGCGCATTGGCCAGGGTATTCACGCGAATCCCGAACCACGCCACCGCGTAGGACCCGCCCATACCCAGCAGTGAGAACGCCACCACGATCGCCAGCTTGCCCCAGGTGAAACCAACGAGGAACTTGTAGTAGACCACGATAACCGCGGTAATAAAGGCCCAGAGCACCAGCAGGAACCGCCCCTGTTTGACCAGGTAGGCCTTGCAGGTTTCGTAAATCAGGTCCGCGACCTCGGCCATGGCCCGATGCACCGGAAGCTTGCGCAGATTCATATACGTGATGAGCCCGAAGCACAGTCCCAGCACGCACACCCCCACGCCGATGAGGAGCAGCAGCCGGCCGGAGACCCCGCCCACCGCGCTCACACCCGAGAGATCGGGCAGTACAATATTTGCTTCACCTCCGTGCACAGTTGCCTCACCGGCGGGCGCGCTCGCGGAAGCGGCGCACGAACCTAGGGCAACGGGAGCCAGCGTGAGCGCCCCGAGCAGGGGGAGCAGCCGGCGTGGACGCGAGGTGTTCTTGTGTGTGGATACAGAAAAACAACGTCCCATAATTACCTCGACATGAAATGATGAGGCTCCTTTGCCTCTCTTTTATCCTAGGCCGGCTGAGCCACCAGTTTTTGGGACCAGGTACGACGACGCCGCTGCCGCGCGCGCACCACCGTGGCCGCGCAGGTGCGGGTTGGCCGGCGCGCCTAGGCCCGAGGTCCCGCGGTGGGTGGGTTTTCGGTGCGGGTAGGGCGCTTTCGCCGCGGGGGCCTTTCGGGGTGGTTGGGTGGGCACTCTGAGCCGGGCGGGCCGGACCGGGCGTGCCGGACTGGCGAGGCACTATGTGTTTTCAGAGCTGTACTGCATTTGTTGTACATGCGAAGTACACCTTGGGAAAAGTACCCCGCCCCGCCGCCGCGGAGTTTATGCTCGAAGGGCTCGCGAGGCGGATTGTGGATGTGGATTGCCTGGCGGTGGGGTGAGGCATATCGGTATGCCGGTGTCTCGGGTGGGTGTGGTTGGCGTAGTGGTACTGGAGAACATCGGGCCTGACAGAGTGGTACTGCACGACAGAAAAACGGGTACTGGTTGTAGCTCCAGTACCACTTTGTTTGTGATCGTCGCGGGCGCCCTATCGGAGACCGAAAAATGCATCTTCTCGACCTGAGGACGTGTAGAAAGCAACGCTATGACGGTGGGGGCCACAGAAAGCAACGCCAGCGCATGATTTGGAAAACTTAATGTATTTGCTGTTGCATTTTGTGTGGAGCGGAAAAGCGAGACACATGGAAGTGGGACAAAGCACCGCTCCCCGAACGGCGGACCGAAGTCCGAAGTTCGGGGAGCGGTGTTGATGGCCAGTTTCCAGCCCGTTCCAGCCCGGCGGCGACCGCCAGCCTGCGCATTCGGCCAGCTCAGCGGCTGGCGCGGATCCAGCGCCCGGCGGCGACCGCCAGCCCAGCGCCCAGCGCTTAGCAGCAGCCGGTGGAGACATTCTCCTCGTCGAAAGCTGCACGCTGGCGCCAGAACTCGCGCTTGGCGAGCGGCGGATGATCGGGATGCTCACGGGCGTGCCGAGCTACGTATTTCTCGTAGGCCGATTCGCCGGTGAAGTCCCGCCACAGGCTGCGAGCGTGTGTCGCGAAGGCACGAAGCTGGGTAATGAACATGGGCCTGATCTCCTAGCGCTGGGCGGACTCGGAAGAATCCGAGTCGCTGGCAGAGCCCGCCGTGCCCGGTTGCGCCGTCGTCGTACCAGAACCAACGCCCGCACCCTTACGGTGATCGTAACCGGGAATCAATGCCGGATCGCCCACGGCGGCGTATTCAGCCACCACCTTCTTCTCCAACTTGGTCGGGAAGAGCTGGGTGGGTGCGTAGAAGTTGGACTCCCGGTAGGGATCCTCGGAAGTGACGTACTTCTTCGCGGCAATCACCCGGATGATCTTGATCATCGCGCAAACCAGCACGAAGGCCACCGTGGCCAGGAAGATCACGGAGAGCCATCCCTGGATGAAGGTGTTACGCACAATCGCGGACTGGATACCGATGGCTTCGGTATCGCCGGCGGCCTGCGCCTTGGCGAGGGCCGCCTTCGCGTTGGTGTTCTGGGTGAAGTACCCGATGGCGGCGTCGGTGGAGAAAATCTTCTGCCAGGACGCCGCGAAGGTGACCACCAGGTCGAAGGTTGCGGCAATGCCCGGGATCCAAGCCCATTTCGCCCAGCCCTTATTGACCACCACCACGGTGCACAAAATAAGCGCCAGGGCGGCGATGAGCTGGTTGGCTACGCCGAAGAGCGGGTAGAGGGTTTGGATACCACCGCGCGGGTCGGTCACGCCCATGAGCAGCAGCGAACCCCAGGCCGCCACCACCACGGCCGTGGTAATCCACGCGCCCACTCGCCAGGAGGGATCCTTGAACTTGGGCAGCACATTGCCCAGGGCGTCGCCCAGCTGGAAGCGGGCCACGCGGGTCACAGCGTCCACCGCGGAGAGGATGAAGAGCGCCTCGAACATAATCGCGAAGTGGTACCAGAAGCCCATCATGGCCTGGCCGCCACCTACCTGGTGCAGAATATGGGCGATAGCTACCGCGAGGGTGGGCGCACCACCGGTACGCGAGGTGATGGAGGTTTCCCCAACGTCCTCGGCGACCTTGTCGAAGGCCTCCGCTCCCACGTAGGTTTTCTCATTTCCGTTCTCATCCCAGGATTCCCACCGGGCTTCCACCGAATTGCCGTGGGTATCGGTGACCGCGAGGTTTTGCACCGCGGCAGCCGAAAGTTCGGCGCGGTTATCGGTCATCTGCACGATGGCCGTGCCCGCCAGCTTATCGGTGGTGTGCTCGGAGGTATTCATACCGAAGTAGATACCCATATTGAGGGAGGAGGCCGCAGCCAGCGCCATAATTGCCACGAAGGATTCCATGAGCATGCCGCCGTAGCCGATCATGCGCACCTGGGATTCCTTCTGGATCATCTTCGGGGAAGTACCTGAGGACACCGTTGCGTGCATCCCGGAGAGCGCCCCGCAGGCGATGGTAATAAAGAGGAAGGGGAAGAGTTCCCCGGCGAACACCGGCCCGTCCGTATTCGAGGCGAATTCGGTGACGGCCGGCATTTCCACCAGCGGGCGCACGATGAGGATGCCCAACGCCAGCACCACAATGGTGCCGACCTTCATGAAGGTGGACAGGTAGTCACGCGGGGTGAGGAGCAGCCATACCGGCAGCACCGCCGCGAAGAAACCGTACACAATCATGCACCACACGAGGGTGGTGGGGGATAGGTGCAGGAAAGCCTGGCCGAAATCGGATTCCGCCACGTAGCGGCCCCCGATAATCGCACCGAGCAGCGCAATGAACCCAACAATAGACACCATCGTGATATTGCCGGGCTGCACGAAACGCAGCCACAGGCCCATACACAGCGCAATGGGGATGGTCATACCGACGGCGAAAACGCCCCACGGCGAATCGGCCAGCGCGTTCACGCAGATCATGGCGAGCACGGCCAGCACGATCATGAGCATGACGAGGATCATGACCGCGGCCACGGCCCCGCCGATCTTCCCGATTTCATCCACGGCCATCTGGCCGAGGCTGCGCCCGCCGCGGCGCATGGAGAAGAAGAGGACGAGCATGTCCTGGACGGCACCGGCCACGCACACCCCGAAGATAATCCACAGGGTGCCGGGCAGGTAGCCCATCTGGGCGGCCAGCACCGGGCCCACCAGCGGGCCGGCGCCGGCGATAGCGGCGAAGTGATGCCCGTAGAGCACCACGCGGTTTGTCGGGTCGAAATCGCGTCCGTTATTGATGCGTTCGGCCGGCGTCGCGTTGGAATCGTCGGGCTTCATAATGGTTTTTTGAATAAAGAGCGCGTAGAAGCGGTAGGCGATCATGTAGGTGCAGACCGACGTCACCACGAACCACGCGGTATTGACTTGTTCACCGCGATAGAAGGCGAGCATGTACCAGCCCGCAACACCGAGGGCTGTGACGAGGACCCACACCGCGATGCGCGGCAGCGTCCACTTCGTATGCGGTTTTGTTCCGACCGGAACACCATGGCGGTTCCGGATAATATATTTTTCCTCTTCTTCGCTATAGCTCGGAAGAGCAGTGTCAGCTGGTGCACTCATAGCTGAAACTCCATTTATATGGGCCGGCGCGGTCCGCGTGGACGGCAGCGCTGGCATCTTGTGCGGATCCTCGGTTGAGTACCCGGGTGGCGTACGCCACCACATCCGATAATAAACGCGTGCAACAGTAATGGGTTAACTTACGTTCGCGTTAGCGCGCTATTTGTGGGCTAGACCACTAAAATGGTGGCTTGCGGTGATGAAGCACGACGACGCCGCCAGCTGGCCGCGGGCTGGCTTGGGGTGGAAGTGGCGGTTTGGAGCCAGTTTCGCACTTATCGCAAGATGTAGGGGTGGCGGGTGGGTGGTGCCCCTATAGGTAGTGGTAAGCTCGCCCGGTGAGCGCGAAACGCGGTGCCGAAAAAATGTGTTGCACATCATAAATTCGGCGGGCGCGGGGCAAGAGTGGCGCGGCGTCGCCCTTTATGGGGTCGGGCACGGCGTGCGCGGCTCAAAAAACGCACCCGTGTGGCGCACGAAGCACACCGGTGTCATTCTGGCCGACTACTATATGTAGTGTTCGAATTTTACGGAGGCACAAGATGTTGATTGATACCTCAACGACCACGGGGGTAGTCGTCACCAAGCGTGACGGTCGGTCGGTTAGCTTTGACGCCGGTAAGATCTACCGCGCAATCGCGCTGGCAATGAACAGCCAGGGCATCGACGATTACGCATTCGTTGAGGAAGCCACCCGCACGGTAATCGATCATCTTGATGCTGCCAAGCTTGACGTTCCCACCATCCAAACGGAAGTGGAAAACGTGCTCATGGCATCCCGCTACCCGCAGGTGGCGCGCGCCTATATCGAGTACCGCCACGATCGCGATACGGCGCGCGAACAGGCCATGGATATTTCGCGCTCCCTGGATAAGCTCATGCAGCGCGATAAGACGGTGGTCAATGAGAACGCCAATAAGGACTCCACTGTTTTTAACACCCAGCGTGATCTAACCGCGGGTGCGGTGGCCAAGGCGTACGCCCTCAAGTACCTGCTGCCCCCGGCGGTGGCCAATGCGCATATTAAGGGCGATATCCACTTCCACGATCTGGATTACAACCCCTTCCAGCCCATGACCAATTGCTGCCTCATCGATATTGAAGGCATGCTGCGTGATGGCTTCCAGATTGGTAACGCCCGGGTGGAATCCCCGCGCTCCATTAACACCGCTACCGCGCAGATCGCTCAGATCATCGCGAATGTGGCCTCCAGCCAGTACGGTGGCTGCTCGGTGGATCGCTGCGATGAAGTGCTCGCCCCCTACGCGGAACTCAATTACGCCAAGCACCTCAAGGATGCGCAGCGTTGGGTTGCCGAAGATAAGCGCGATGAGTACTGCTGGGAAAAGACGAAGAAGGACATCTACGATGCCATGCAGTCCCTGGAGTATGAGATCAATACTCTCTACTCCTCGAACGGGCAGACTCCTTTTGTCACCCTCGGTTTCGGCCTGGGTACCAGCCGTTTCGAGCGGGAAATCCAGAAGGCAATCCTGACCATTCGTATTAAGGGCATCGGGGCCGATGGCCATACCGCGATCTTCCCGAAGCTCGTCTTCGGGCTGCGCCGCGGGGTTAACCTCAACCCTGAGGATCCCAATTACGACGTGAAGCAGCTCGCTTTGGAATGTTCCACGAAGCGCATGTATCCGGATGTCCTTTCTTATGACCGTCTCACCGAGCTGGAAGGTGATTACAAGGCTCCCATGGGTTGCCGTTCCTTCCTGCCTAAGTGGGTGGATCCGGAAACCGGTGAGGCCGTGAACGCCGGGCGTAATAACCTGGGCGTGGTGACCCTCAACGTGCCGCGCATTGCACTGCAGGCGCGCGGGGATAAGCAGCGTTTCTGGAAGATCTTCGATGAGCGCATGCAGGTAGTTAAGGAAGCTCTGGTCTACCGCGCCCAGCGTTGCGAGGATGCCACTCCGGAAAACGCCCCCATTCTCTACCGCTACGGTGCCCTGGGTATCCGCGCGGAAGAAGGCGATGAGGACGTCACGAAGTTCTTCCACAATCAGCGTTCTACGCTATCCATTGGTTACATTGGCCTGTACGAAGCCGCTACCGCTTTCTACGGCCCCAATTGGGAGCACAATTCCGAAGCGAAGGAATTCACCATGGATATCGTGCGCCGCTTGAGTGCGTACGCTGACCAGTGGAAGAAGGAGTACCCCTACTGGTTCTCCGTCTACTCCACCCCGGCTGAATCACTGACCAACCGTTTCTGCTCCATGGATCGTGAGCGTTTCGGTGCGGTTCCGGATATCACCGCGAAGGATTACTACACGAATTCCTTCCACTACGATGTGCGCAAGAAGATCACTCCTTTCGAGAAGATTGACTTCGAAGCGCCCTACGCGGAGTACACCAAGGGTGGTTTCATCCACTACTGCGAGTACCCCAAACTGACCCATAACACCGCGGCTCTGGAAGCGGTATGGGATTATGCTTACGATAAGGTGGCCTATCTGGGCACCAATACTCCGATTGATAAGTGCTACGAATGCGGTTTCAGCGGGGAATTCGATCCCACCGCGGAGGGCTTCAAGTGCCCGAACTGCGGTAATGATGATCCCGACCGTTGCGATGTGGTCAAGCGGACCTGCGGGTACCTCGGTAATCCGGTCAAGCGCCCCATGGTGCACGGCCGGCATGAGGAAATCATTTCCCGCGTTAAGCATATGGACGGTCCCTGCGCCTAAACTCCTGGGTGTCCGGTGCCGCGTGGTTGAGTGCCGCGTGCCCGGTGCACCCCAGCACCTAAGGCCCCGTGCGTCTTAGCTCTTCGCTGGCGCACTCTCGCAAGGCTCCCCGCACTCGGCGAATGTGCCGGGCGCGGGGAGTATTGTGACTCAGGGACTGTGAAAAGGTAAGGAAGAATGCGAGAATTGCGCCTGCTCTCCACACCTCCGGAAGCTCCGGGGGTGCACCAACCCAAGCGCCCCGGCGCGTGGGATGGGCGGCGTTTGTCACGCAGCTACGTTGCGGATTACAAGCCCTTCGTCATGGTGGACGGGGAAGGGGTGCGTTGCGCCATTTACGTTTCCGGCTGCCCCTTCAAATGCCCGGGCTGCTATAACGTGGCGGCCCAGAGTTTTCGCTACGGTACCCCCTACACGGAAGAACTCGAAGAACGCATCCTTGAGGACTGCGCGAAAAGCTACGTGGCCGGAGTGTCCTTCGTGGGCGGGGAACCGTTCCTCAATACTCCGGTTCTGCTGCCGTTAGCGCGGCGTTTCCGGGAGCGCTTCGGGAATAGTAAAACAATTTGGAGCTGGAGCGGATACACCTTCGAGCAGCTCCTGGAAGAAACCGAAGATAAACGCGAACTTCTTTCCCACGTGGACGTGCTGGTGGACGGGCCCTTTATCCAATCCCAGTTCATTCGTGACCTCACGTTCCGCGGCTCCAAGAACCAGCGCATTATCGACGTGCCCGAAACATTTGCCGCCATGCAAGCCGGGTGCGAAGCCCCGGTGCGGCTCTGGAAAAATGGAGATTACGACTAACGTGACCAGCACTCACCCTGCCGCTCAAGAACCCGCGGCCCAACAGTCCGCTGACCAGCACCTAGGGAACCAGGCCCCCGCGGATCAGCATCCCGAGGATGAGCGTCCCGCGGCCCAGCCGCCGGCAACGATGCCGCGCCGCAGCCGCGTCCTTATTGGAACACTTCTTGCCATTATGACCACCGGGGCGCTCACCGCCTTCTCTATTTTTGTGCGCCCGCTCGCCGCGAGCCGCGGCTGGGCAGCGCCGGATATTATGCTGGCCTTCGGGCTCGCCTCCCTGGTAGTGCCCTTTATTATGATTGCCTCCGGCACGCTCTTGCGGCGCGGTTACGCGGCCCAGATGATGGCGGTGGGCGGTACCTGCTTCGGGCTGGGACATATCCTGGCCGGCCTAGCACCCACCCTCCCGCTGTTCGTGCTCAGTTACGGGTTGGTCACCGGCGGAGGTCAGGGTCTCTTCTACTCGGCTGCGCTCACTAATACCATGCGTTTCTTCCCCGACCGGCGCGGTATGGTGGCCGGTCTCATCACCGCCGGGATGGGAATCGGCCCCATGATTATCGCCCCGGCCGGCCAGCATCTCATTGCCGGCTACGGCGTGCACAGCGCCCTGGTGATTCTCGGCATCGCTTTCACGGTGATTAACGCCGCCGCGGTCATCTTCCTGGTGCGTCCTTTCCGGGAAGAATACGGGGCCTACCTACCTCGCCCGGCGGGCACCGCCGCAGCCGCCGGACCGCGCGCGAGCCTGAATCCGCTCCAGATGCTCGCCACCCCCACCTTCTGGCTCATCCTCGCAATTTTCGTCACGGCTGCTTTCGGTGGCATCATGGTGAATGCCAATATGGCGCCGCTCGCTACCAGTATTGGGTTCGACGCCGCAGCCGCGGCTCTCACCGTCTCACTTTTCGCGGTCGCGAACGCGGCCGGGCGGCTGGCCTGGGGCTGGCTTTCCGACCGCATCGGTATTCCGCTGTGCCTGGTGGCGGTGCTCGGCTGCGCAGCCGGTGGGCTCGCGCTTCTTGCGCTATCCGAGCGCGGGGCAACGGTACTCTTCCTTACCGGGGCCATCCTCGTGGCCCTGGCCTTCGGGGGCACCATGAGTCTTTTTGCGCCGCTGACCATGCAAAGCTTCGGGCCGCGTCATAATGGAACCAACTACGGCCTCATGTTCCTCGGTTTCTCGCTGGCCGCCGTCGTCGCCCCGCGCTGGGCCGCGGCAAGTGCCGGTGCCCACGGCGGTTCCTTCACCCCGGCCCTGTGGGGTGCTTGCGTACTGGCAGCGGTCGGTCTTTTCTTGGCCGGACTTTTCCGCTGGTGGAAAGCGCGCTCACCACAGCGCTGAGCTTTCCCGTAAAGTGAAAGAAACAAGGAGGTAGCTATGGCTCAGCTCTCTGCCCGGCGTATCGGGCATCTTCATTTCACCGCCGTTAATGATCGCGGTGCTAGCGTGGAAATCGGGAAAGGTCCCGAACAATTCACCCCCGGGGAACTCATGCAACTGGCGGTGGCCGGCTGCCAGGCCCTCAGCGCGGATTCCCGTTTCGAGCAGGCTCTCGGGGAGGGCTACCGTGCCACCTTCACGGTGAGTGCGGATGCGGACCGCGAGGATAACCGGTTCACCGCGTTCCACACCGCTCTCGAGGTGGAATTTGCCGATATGCCAGAAGAAGCGCGCGCTGCGCTTTTGGGGCGGGTAGACCGCGCCATTGAGCGGGCTTGCACGGTGGGTCGCACTCTTGACCACCCCGTCCCGCATGACCTGGAGATTCGCAACGCTGCGGATAACTAGGATGCCTTCGGGTACCACGGAGAAAGGACAGCAAGCATGAGTACCGCTAGCTTGAGCGATGCCGGAGTGAGTATCTGGCTGGATGATTTATCCCGCGAGCGGATTGCCTCCGGGAATCTCGCTTCCCTTATTGACACCCATACGGTGCGGGGCGTGACCACGAATCCCACAATTTTCGCCGCGGCCCTGCGCAACGGGGAAAGCTACACCGAACAGGTGGCCGCTACTGCGGCGGCCGGCAAGGATGGCGACGAGGCGATTTTTGACATCATCATTAAGGACGTTCAGGACGCCTGCGATATTTTCCGCCCCATTTATGAGGAATCCGGTGGGGAAGACGGGCGTGTTTCCATCGAAGTTTCCCCGGAGTTGGCGCATGACACCTCGGCCACCGTGGCCCAGGCCCGCCAGCTGTGGGACCGGGTGGATCGCCCGAACGCTATGATCAAAATCCCGGCCACTAAGGAAGGCCTGCCGGCTATTACCGAAGTGATCGGCCACGGGATCTCCGTGAATGTCACCCTCATCTTCTCCCTGGCGCGCTACGGCGAGGTTGTGGATGCCTACCTCGCCGGCCTGGAAAAGGCCCAGCGTTCCGGGCATGCACTCAGCGATATTCACTCGGTGGCTTCGCTTTTCGTTTCCCGTGTTGATACAGAAGTGGATGCCCGTCTGGAGAAGATCGGTACTGAGGAAGCCTTGGCGCTGCGCGGTAAGGCCGGGGTAGCCAATGCTCGCCTGGTCTACGAAATCTTCGAGAAGAAATTCGCTTCCGAACGTTTCACCGTGCTGGCTGCGGACCACGCGCATGCCCAGCGTCCGCTGTGGGCTTCCACCGGGGTCAAGAACCCGAATTATCCCGATACGCTCTACGTTACCGAGCTGGTGGCTCCCGCAACCGTCAATACCATGCCGGAAAAAACCCTGGAGGCCACCGCGGATCACGCGGAGATCACCGGGGACACGGTGCGGGAGAACTACGGGCAGACACATCGGGTTTTCGAGGAACTCGCCGCGGTGGGCGTCGATATGGGCGATGTAGCCGCCCAGCTCGAACGCGAAGGCGTGGAGAAGTTCATCGTCTCCTGGAAGGAACTGAGCGAAACGGTCAGCACCGCGCTCGCGGCTGCCCGGTAGAGCCGGCTGCCCGGTAGAGCTGGCCGCCCGGTAGGGCAGGCTGCCCACGTTTAGCTCGCCGGGTTCTCCGCTTCAGCTTTCGTTTCTGGCTCCGGCTTGGCCTGGGGGAAAGCATCCATCATCTCCCACGCCGAGGCCGCGACCGCGATATCACCCTCCTCAGCCAGGAGGGTGATATCACGTTTGCCCTCCACGAAAGCAAGAGAGGAAAGCACCCGCTCGCCGTTCCCGGCAATCACCTCCACCGATCCGGCATCAACGAGCACCCGGAAGCTCAGCGGGGCCAGTGCAGATTCGCCAGCTCCGGCGGATTCTCCCGCTTTCTTAGCGGCTGTCTCACCGGCAATTTCACCGGCGCGTTCGCCCCAGAGGCGATAGGCCGGTGCCCAGGGGGCAGCCCGGTAGCCCAGATTCTCCACCGCCGCGCCGCGGTCCACCCCGATGGTGCCGCTATTGCGATCCACGATGATGCTCACGGAACTGGCATCCGAACCGATGCGCAACCGCAGTCGTTCGCATTCACCCGTGAGTACACTCACGGAAATATCCGCTGCGGTCACATCCCGGGCGATGGTGAGGGGCGCGCTGGCGGCGAGTGCGGCGTCGTCGTTCCACACACACCGGCCCCGCAAACGCGTGAGGGCAGGGGCGGGCCGTAAGCACAGGTCACCGGACTCAAGAGAGACGCTCATCGGTACCGTGAGCTGGCCGGACCAGCCGTCGGCCGCGGAGGCCGGGGCGCGCCCGAAGCTGCCCATCCAGCCGAAAAGCGTGCGCTGTCCGGCAATGAGGCAGGTCTGCGGCGCGTAAAAACTGTGCCCCCAATTGAGGGTGCGATAGGGCGCGGTGGGTTCAAAGCTTTCGCCAGGCTCCCAGCTGCCCAGCAGGTAGCCGGCGCTATTGACATTGCAATGCGCGAAACCTTCGGGGCGGATGCCCATGGGGGAGAAAATCAGCACCCACGTATCGTCGAGCGGGAAGAAATCGGGGCATTCGAGCATGAAAACCCGCGGATCGGGGTGCCGGTAGAGCACGCATTCGAAGCTCCAGCGCGCCAGATCCGGGGAGGTGTACATCCACACTTCACCGCGGCGGTCGCTGCTTTGCACGCCCACGACCATGCGGTACGTATCGCCGTGGCGCCAGACTTTCGGGTCGCGGAAATCGCGCACGCCTTCCGGGGTGGGTACGACGACGCCTTTCTTCTCAAAGGTCACTCCGTCACGTGAGATCGCCCGGCACTGCGACTGCCCGCAGCTGGCGGCTGGTAGATCACCGATGCCGGGCTGGCTCGCCACAGTGCGATTCCCGGTGTAGAACACCTCGAGGTGCCCGCAGGGGGCCTGGAGGGCGGAGCCGGAGAAAACTCCGTCGCGGTCGGCTTCCAGGGAGGGAGCCAGGGCGAGGGGGCGGCGCTCCCAGGTGGCGCCGTCGCGCGAAACCACATGTCCCCAGTGCATGGGCCCCCATTCAGTGGAGTAGGGGTGGTGCTGGAAGAACACGTGGAGTTCTTCGCCGGTGTGGACAAGGCCGTTGGGGTCGTTGATCCAGCCGGCAGGTGCCGCGATATGGAAACGCGGGTACCAGCGCGGATTCACGGCGGCGGCGAGCTGCGCATTCGCGGCGCGGGCTCGGGCCAGCGCCGCATCGTGGTCGGCGGTGAACTCGAAGGAAAGCGACATGGTTATCCCTTAATACCGGAAGCGGCAATAGAGTTGACGAATTGTTTCTGGAAAGCCAGGAACAGCATAATGACAGGAACGGTAATCAGCGTGGAGAACGCCATGATCTGGCCCCAGGATACGTTGAGCTGCTGGAAATAGTCGATTCCGATCATTGCCGGGCGTAACTCCTCCGAGCGTACCGTCATGAGTGGCCACAAGTAGGAATTCCAAGCCGGTAGGAAAGTCAGAATCGCGACGGTCGCGGTGGCTGGGCCGGACAGTGGCATAACGATAGAGCGGTAAATCTTGAACCAGCTCGCCCCGTCCACGCGCGCCGCTTCATCCAGCTCGCGCGGAATGGAATCGAAGTACTGGTAGAAGAGATAAATCGAGAGTGCGTTGGCAATAAAGGGCACGATCTGCACTTGGTAGGTATCCAGCCAACTCTGTGAGAACCCGTTGGCGTCCAACCACGGAAGCTTATTGACCCACCACAGCAGTGGCAGCGCCAGAGTTTCAAAGGGAACAATAAGGGTGGCGATCACAAGCGTCAGCGAAATCTTGCGGCCGCGGAATTGCAGGCGGGAGAGTGCAAAAGCTGCCATGGAATTGACGATGAGCCCGAAAACCACGATGCACACCGAAATAATGACGGAGTTGAGGAGGAAGCGCCAGAACGGCACCCGGTTGAAGACCCCGGAGTAGTTATCGAAACTAAGGTCACCTACCGGAAGGAAAGCCTCGAGGCCACCCATATCCCCGAAAATCTGGGTATCTGGTTTGAAACTGGAGACCACCATGAAAAGGAGCGGCAGGCCGAAGATGGCGGCCAAGCCAATACGAAGTGCCCAGATTCCAATAGCGCGGGGGATACTGCGAGACGACGTCGTGGTGCTCATGCGCGGGCCTCCTTATCGCGAGTGAGATAGCGTTGCACAAGATTTACGGCAAGAACCAAGACGAAGAAGACTAGGGAAATTGCTGCGGCATAGCCGGTTTGTTGCTGGTCGTATCCGGTTCGCACCGCCTGGTAGACCACTGTTGAGGTGGAATCGAGGGGCCCGCCCTTCGTCATAATATTGATCTGGGTGAAAAGCGAGAACGCCGCGATGGTGATCGTAATAAGAATAAAAGTGCGGGTTTGGCGCAGTCCCGGCCAGGTCACGTGCTTGAACTGCTGCCAGGTTGATGCCCCGTCCAGAGACGCCGCTTCATAAAGTTCACCCGGGATCGTTTGCAGACCGGAGAGCCAAATAATCATATGCATCCCGGCGGCCTGCCAGGCGGACATCACGATAATGGCGAAGAGTGCCCAACTCGGATCGCCCAACCAATCCGGCCCGGAAATACCAACTTTGGCCAGTAGTGCGTTGAGCAGGCCATCGGGCTGGTACATGAAAAGCCACAGCATGGAGACCACGACCATGGAGGTCACCATAGGCAGGAAGAATACGGTGCGGAAGAAGTTCAAGCCCGGGAACTTCTTATTTACGAGCAGTGCCATAATGAGAGCCAGCCCAGACTGCCCGGGCACAATAACGAGGGCGAAAATTAGGGTATTGCGCAGGGACGCCCAAAAGACCTCGGTTCCAAATAACCGCTCAAAATTCTCCAGTCCAATGAATTGCATCGGCCGCGGGGAGATGAGACGCGCGTCAGTAAAAGCGAGAATGAAGGTGAGGACAATGGGAACAACGAGGAAAAGCAGCATGAGAATCCCCGCGGGAGCCAGCATTCCCCATCCGGCGCGTGCTTGCGCGGAGGTTTCGCGCCGATATTTTTGCGACGGTGCAGCGGTTGCCTTAGCACGCTGAGAAGATGCGGACGCCGGCCGGGGTGCGTGCTTACTCTCCGCGGTGGCCTGGGGTGCAGAAGTCATATCACTGGCCTTTCGGCAAGGTGCGTGAGCTACCACTGGCAGCTCACGCACCCTGCACATCAGGTGTTACTTAAAGAAGCCGTTGGCTTTTTGGTTGGCGTCAATATTCGCCACGGTTTGGTCGAGAATCTTCTTGGGATCCCCGCCGTTGAGGATGTCCTGGGTTGCCTTGGTGAATTCGGTAGCGATGAAGGGGTAGCCGGCTGTTTCAGGACGTAGCACCGCGTACTTCTTAGAGAATTCCCGGAAGATAGAGTACTTCCCACCTTCGGCGAAAGCCGGAACTTCCGCGGTGGCGGCATCAGTTGCCGGGATATTACGGGTGGCAACCGAAACGGAGGCTACGTATTTATCCTGGGCGGCAAACTTCATGTAGTCCAAGGCTCCCTCGGGGGCAGGGCACGACGGCGACATTCCCCACTGCCAGGAGCCGCCGCCAATCTTCGGGCCCTTACCAAAATCAGGCGGCGGGAGGAAAACAACGTCGTCGCCAAAAGCCTCTTCGGTGGGTTGTGCAGCCCACGAACCCATCCACAAGAAAGCTGATTTTCCGTTAATGAAATCCTGCGTGGGATCCGAGCCCGCATTGGCCGGCGTGTAGCCCTCGGTTACCAGGGAACGCATCCACTTTGCCCATTCCAGGGCCTCCGGACCGTTGAGTGCACCTTCCGCGCTTTCGAACTTCGAGCGGTCAATAAGATCACCGCCGAAGCTCTGCAGGTAAGGGGAGTAGGCGTAGGGATACCATTCACCCTGGTCTGCGGTATTGATATCGAAGGGCACGGCGTATTTCCCGGAGGCTTTCACCTTGGCTAGGGCGTCGGTGAACTCATCACGTGTCCACGGCTGATCCACGGTGGGGGTGCGGATGCCGAATTCATCGAGGATGGACTTGCGGGTAATGACGGATAGAGCCACATCGTAGTAGCCGTAGGAGTAAATCTTGTCCTCGTAGCGTCCCACCGTGGTGGGGAGGAATTTATTGAGGGTGTCATCCATGCCTTCGAGCGGGGCAAGGTAGCCGGCCCACGCCCAGTTAGGAACATTGGGGCCGTCAATATCCATAATGCACGGGAGGCTATTGGAGGAAGCGGCCGCCACCACAGATTGGTTGTAGGAAGCCTGCGGGAAAGCCTGCATGGTGACTTGGTACTTATCAGATTGTGCGTTGTAATCGGCAACGATTTGCTCGATGGCGGCGAGCTCTTCTTCGTTGCCGGCGTTATGAGTCCACATGGTGACTTCTTGTTTCCCGTCCGCAACATTGCCTTGGGACGAGGTTCCGCCCTTACTGCAAGCGCTCAGCGTGAAAGCGAGTGCAGCGGCGGATGTTAGTGCGGTGAGTTTCCGGAATCTTTTACTCATCACCCCTCCTTGGGTTTGTTTGGCGCCCCGCCCGGGAAGCGGGAACGTGCTAAAAGGGAGAACCATCACGCGGCACCTTTGCACCGTGATAAATGCATTTAGCACTTGCCAGAAAGTGTAGGACTGCTCGTGGGTATGCGCAATGTGGGGGTGTGTATGAGCTTGGTCACCTTGGTGATCGGATACTCTTAGCTCAGGCTGTGGCCCAAAGGTGGGAAGAATGGCGCGAGGAGGTTGAATGAAGCGAGCGACGATCGCTCAGGTGGCACAACGAGCGGGTGTTTCACCCACCGCGGTGAGCTTGGTGCTAAATGATCGCCCCGCGCGTCTCTCTCAAGAAGTACGGGATCGGGTGATCGAGGCGGCGGCCGCCCTCAATTACCGGCCCAACCCGGCCGCACGTTCTTTGCGGACCAATACCACCGGGATTTACGGAGTGATTAGCCGGGACGTGACTGTTACGCGTTACGCTTCGGCGATGCTGCGTGGGATTCTCGACGCTGCGGATCAGGCTGAAAAAATCGTGTTTCTCGCGGAAGTTGGGGATAGCGCAAGCCGGGCGGAGAATTCGGTGCGTGAAATGCTCAATCGTAATGTTGATGGTCTTATCTTCGCGGAAATGGGAGCGAAGATGATCACCGTGCCGAAGAGCGTGACGGGCCTGCCGGTGGTGGTGTGCAATGCGGTTCCTGATCGGGAGGGAGTTTTCCCGGCGGTGCTTCCGGCTGAATACGAGGCTGGGCGGCGTATGGCCAATGTTCTCATCGAGGCCGGGCACCGCAAAATCGCGATTATTGGCATGGATGACGGTCTGCGCGAGCCGCGCATCTCCGCCACGATCGGCCATCGTTTTGACGGAATCCTGGATGCTTTCGAGGAAGCGGGCCTCAGGCCGGTAAAGATTTTCCCGGGCACGCTTTGGGACCCGGATTTAGGTTACGAGGCGATGGGCGACCTGTTGGATAATGGTCCGGAGTGTACCGCGATTCTTGCCCTCAATGATCGTATTTCTTTGGGTGCAATCCAGCAGTGTTTGGGGCGGGGTATGCATCTGCCGGATGATCTCTCTATTGCTTCTTTCGATGACGATGAAATCGCGCTCTACGTTCACCCGGCTCTCACCACCATCGCGATTCCCTACTGGGAGATCGGGCAAACTGCCACCCGCCTCCTGGGTGAGGAAGGTGCGGGAGATCGCGATATTCACCTGGTGGATATGCCGCTGCGCATGCGTGAATCGGTGCGCCGGATCTAGGTGCGGGGCTTGGGCTTATTCTGCCCGCAGCACCTGCATCACTCGCCGGGCGAGCTCGGGCATCTGCTCTGGGCAATAGCGCTGATCGATGGGTAGGGCAAGGATATTCGGCCAGTTGACCGCATGAGTCAGGCACGGCCAGAAAGCGGGGGTGAAAACTCCGTGGGCGGCAAGGAGTTCGGCACAATGGTGCGGGTTATGCGACGCGGGCCAGCTTGGCGGTAGGGCGTCCAGACGGAGGGCGAGGGCGTAGAGCGCGCTGTTCGTAGCCCCGCGACTTTCTTCCCCATCGCCGAAGAGCGCCCCCTCCGGTACACCTTGGCTCATCAGGGCCGCGCGCAAAGCCCGAGCGTTGGTCCTCCGCCGCTCCAGCACTGCCGCGACATCGAGGTGGGCGAGAATATCCCGGGCGGCACCGCTCATCGAGCTCGGGCTGAGAGCGGCATCAATGGCGGCCTCAGCTGCGCCGTCGTTCTCCTCCCCGCGCAATTGCAGCAAGCCGCACCGGGTTACCTCGCGGGCCGCCGCATTATCCGCAGCCACGGCAGGAAGCGCGGCGCCGAACGCCCAGGCGCCGTCGGGAATCGGAAACCATTTCCGCAAGGACGCTGCGGCATAATGTGCCGGGATCTTTCGCGTCGCGTCACCACAAGGTGCGTGCGTGAAATCAGCGACGACGACGCCACCGCGGCCCTCCCACCCCTCGAGCACGGCCCGCAACTCGGGAGTGGGCCAGGCACCGAAGGTGGTGGAGATGAGCACCGCGCAGCGCCGCGGATCGGTGAGGAGTTTGGCAAGGGCGGCCGGATCGGGCACGAGATCCGGGCCAACCTGCACCCAGCGGACCCGGATGCCTTCGAGCTGGAACGGTGTGAGTGCAGTCGCGCACAGGAAGCCCGGCGCGATTACGCGACGGATACCGCGGGCGGCGAGCGCCTGGGCGATAAGGCCAAGAGCCTGGCGCCCCGATTGCACCAGCATCGCGCCGGGCGGAATCGGGAGCGCGCGCGAAGCGGAGCGGGGCGGGAGTGCGGTGAATTCGCCGCCGAAGATCATTGCGTGTCACCGCGGAAAAGAACTGCCGGAATGGTGATAAAAGGCGCGGTGGGGACGGAGATAACCGCGGCAGAGATTACCATCATTATCCCTTTCATTAAAGAGCCCGCAGTCGATATTTGTTTCGTATACTCATGATATCCGGCAAGGGTGCCGGGTGGTGATTACGGTCAGCACGAAGGTCGTGACCGAATCTAAGGAGGAACCACAATGAAGATGATTCTGGACCTGGATACAGGTGTTGATGATTGCCTGGCAATCACCTACGCTCTCGGATCACCGGAAGTCGAATTAATTGGCATTACCGGCACCTACGGGAATGTTCTGCTGGACACCGGCGTGAAAAACGATCTTGACCTTCTTGATCTTTTCGGGCATCCGGAGGTGCCGGTCTATCCGGGGATCCCGCACGCTCGTGAAAAGGACGGTTTTGAGGTCCTTGAGATTTCGGAATTCATTCACGGTAAGAACGGTATCGGGGAAGTTGAGATTCCGGTGTCGAATCGGGTTCCGCAAACCACGCCGGCACCCGAATTTATGGTGGAAGCGGTGCGGGAGTATGGCAGCGACGTCGTTATTGTTGCTACCGGCCCCATGACGAATCTGGCCCGCGCTATTGAACTGGACCCCACATTCAAAGACAATGCCCGCATCGTCATTATGGGCGGGGCGCTCACGGTTCCCGGGAATTGCAATGACGTCATGGAAGCGAATATTTCCCAGGACCCGGAGGCCGCGGATCTGCTCTTCCGCTCAGGTGCTCACGTGACCATGATCGGACTGGATGTCACGCTTCAGACGTTGCTCACCTATGAACATACGCAACAGTGGCGCGATCTTGGCACCCCGGCCGCCACTGCTTTGGCAGATATTACGGACTTCTATATCAAGGCCTATGAGACTACCGCCCCGCATCTGGGCGGCTGCGGTCTGCATGATCCTTT
The DNA here is from genome assembly GCF_051265215.1 of Actinotignum stranguriae. NCBI lineage: Bacteria > Bacillati > Actinomycetota > Actinomycetes > Actinomycetales > Actinomycetaceae > Actinotignum > Actinotignum stranguriae. Next base: position 35,953 of record NZ_JBOZCJ010000012.1, on the reverse strand, counting down.
GGCCGTTGCCGTGGCTATTGATCCCACGCTGGTCACGCTCTTCCCCTGCAATATCAAGGTTGATCTGCACGAACCGGTGCGTGGGCGCACTATCTGCGATGAGGAACGGCTCAATGATCCGGTCAAGACCGCGGATGTGGCCATCGCGGTGGACGTGGAGCGTTTCCTTTCCGAGTTCATGTCCCGTATCACCTCGCTGTTGAAAGGCATCTGACCGTGGACGCGCGTGATCGATCTCAGGTTGATACCGCGGCTGCCATGCGCACGCTGCCGCAACTCATCATTATTTTCATTACCTCAATTCTCACGATCCAGGGCTTCAACCTGGTTTTCCAAGACATCGGCGCGCAGCTCAACGCGGTTGAGTATGCCCCGCTTATTACCTCAATTCCCGGCATTGTGCTGGGTATTGTGTGCGTGATTTACGGTTCGCTTGGCGATTTCGTTTCCCTGCGCAAAATGATGATGGCGGGTATCGTGCTCATCGTTATCGGCTCGGTGTTGGGACTGGTGGCATCGCGGTCCTCCATCTGGGTGGTGATTATCGCCCGTGCGATTCAAACAGCGGGCACGCAGGTATCCGGGTCCGTCTACCTCGTGGTGACCACCAAGTATGTCCCCGGGGTGAAAAAGGTTCTGTATTTCGGTGTCTTCACCGCGGCCTATCAGTTCTCCACGGCCATTGGGGTGCTCGCGGCTGGATGGCTTATCACCATGTCCTGGGTGTGGCTCTTCGCGATCCCGCTCATTTCGGTGCTCTTCATCCCCACCCTGTGGCGGGGCCTCCCGGATGTTTCCGGAAAGGCCCAGCGGATTGATGTGCCCGGCTTCCTGCTGGCCGGCGTTACGGTCACGGCCCTGGTCATGTACTTCAACTCGATGAACTGGCTTTACCTGGGCGCCTTCGCGGTGCTCCTGGTCCTCTTCATCATCTACATTTCCAAGGCCAAGAACCCCTTCGTCACCCCGGAGTTCTTCCAGAACCGCCGCTACCTCATGGCGGTCTCCCTGGTGCTGCTCTTCTACTTCGGTAATTACGCCATGACGCCGCTCTTCAACCTGGCAGGTGGTATTTTCCACGGCAAGACGGCCCTGGAAATGGGCTTCGTGCTGCTCGCCGGCTACGTTGTTGCGACCGCCATGGGCGTGATGAGCGGCGCAATCGTGGCGAAAATCGGCTGCGGGATGGGAATTGTACTGGCGGGTGGAGCTGCCGCTATCGGCGCCTTCCTTGCCGCTTTCACGGTAGACGAGGGCCTGTGGGGCATTATTGTTTCGGCGGTGTTCCTCTTCGGTGGCCTGGGCTTGGCCTATGCGCCGGTGGTGGATACCGTCATGGGAACCGTGGATGTATCCGAATCGGGGCGTGCGGTGGGCATGAATGACCTGGCTATGAATATCTCACCCTCGATTGGGATCGCAATCCTCGGGTCAATGATGCCCGCGGCGGTTCGCCCAGACGGCGTGGCCGAAGCGCAGTATCTCGCTGATTCCGCGCATAGCCTCACCCTGCTTTTCATCATCGTGGGCGCGACGTGCCTGGCTGGTTTGCTGGCTTTCTTCGCTTTCCGCCGCCAGCTTTTCCCAGCTGACGGCTGGGGGAAGGTTGCCAGTGAGGAGGCCTAGCCCGTTCGCACCGCACCGATAGGTGTAAGTGCGTGTTCTTATAAAACAATAATGAGCATCGCAATACCCAGCGCTGCCGCGAGTCCTCCCATTCCGAGGCTCAGGTAGCGCTGGGTTTGCGCGTGGGATTGCGCCTCGCGCAGCTCCGCCTGTGCCTCGGCCAGCTCATTGCCGGAGGTCTCCAGCTGGGTGCGGGTGGCGGCCAGCTGGGCCCGCGCTTCGCGCAGCTGCACCTCAAGAGTGCTGATCTGGCTGGTATAACGTTCCTGATGCGCGGCGGAGGTACGTGCCGAATCCACGGTGAGGCGCGCTTCCCGAGCCCGACCCGCCGCCTCGAGGGCCGCGTAGCGCCGTCGTTCTTCTTCTAGCTGCTGCTCTAAACCGCGCACGCGCGCAACCAGCCGGGCCGCGCGCCGCATCGCGTCCTCGCTGCGGGCCTGCGCGGTCACGGCGCTTTGTTCCACGCCCGAGGCGTAGACCACGCCCGCTTCCACTTCTTTTTCACGACGGCGCAAATCCGCCACCAGGCCCTCCAGCTCGGTCACGCGGGTCTGGAGCGTGGCGGCCTCCGCGCGGGCAGCCTCGCGCTCGCCACGCAGCTGCGAATTTTTCGCGCCCAGCGCTTCTACTTCGCGGTGGAGCGCGGTGCTTTCGCCGCGCAGCTTCGCGTGCTCCTCACGCAGCTTCGCGTGCTCACCACGCAATTTTTCGCACTCTGCGCGCAGCTGGTCGCGCTCGTCCCGGAGTGTGGCTTTTTCCGTGGTGGGAGAAGGAGTGGAAGATGGTGCGGGCACCGAGGCGCGTTTGCCGCGCGCGGGAGTATCAAGTGCCCGAGAACCGCGCCGTCGCTCCGTAGCCATGTCCCTCCTTTGTCCGCGCCTGACTTTACCTAATAAACATAGCGCGCGCAGATGCTTATGGCCCGCCCGCGGCGGCCTTTCCTGCCTAAATACCGGGAGCGTGAGAGATGCCACTCAGCTTCATAGCGGTTGTGGTGGGCAGGGGCCAATCCAGGTGGACTGACCGTTCTCAGCTGGATAGGCACTACCCTTGGAATTATGACGAAGGATCAGCTCACCGGCGCGGACGGCACCGCCGCCGCACCTAAGCCCGCCGCGGCTCAGCTCACCCGCACGGAAACGGATTTGATGGGTCCGGTTGAGGTGCCCGCCGCGCACTATTGGGGCGCGCAGACCGCTCGCTCGCTTCAGCATTTCCCCATCGGCGGGCAGCGTTACACCTGGGGTGGCCCCCTTATTCACGCGTTTGGGTTGCTCAAAGGCGCTGCTGCTCGTGCGAATGCCGAGCTCGGGGTGCTTGATCCGCAGCTCGCCACCCTTATTACCGCGGCCGCCAGCGAGGTTGCTGAGGGTGTTCTTGACGCGGAATTTCCGCTCAAGGTGTTCCAGACAGGTTCGGGCACCCAAACGAATATGAACGCCAATGAGGTGATTGCGGCGCGTGCGAATGAAATCGCCACCGGGCAGCGCGGCGGGAAAAGTCCGGTGCACCCCAATGACCATGTCAATAAGGGCCAGTCCTCGAATGATGTGTTCCCCACTGCGATGTATGTGGCGGTGGCTCGCCAGGCGCACCGCCAGCTTATCCCGGCGGTGGAGAGCTTGGCGGCCACGTTCCGCGCTCGCGCGAGCCGCTTCGCGGATGTGGTGATGGTGGGGCGTACCCATCTGCAGGATGCCACCCCGATCCGCTGGGATCAGGTGGTGGGCTCCTGGGCGGCGCAACTGGAGAGCGCGCTCGCGGGGGTGCGGGCAGCGGCGGCGGGCCTGTACCGGGTGGCGCTGGGCGGGACCGCGGTGGGCACCGGTCTGAATTCGCATCCGCGTTTCGCGGCGCGGGTCTGCGAGCTGCTCGAGGAGGCTACCGGCTTGCCGTTCCGCCCGGCGGATGATCTTCCCGCGGCTCTGGCTGCCCACGATGACCTCGTGACTTTTTCGGCAAGTTTGCGCACTTTGGCCGCTGCATCCATGAAGATTGCTAACGATATCCGCTGGTATGCCTCGGGCCCGCGTACCGGCATCGGCGAGATCGCGATCCCCGATAACGAGCCGGGTTCTTCGATTATGCCGGGCAAGGTGAATCCAACCCAGGCGGAGGCTCTTACTCAGGTGTGCGTCGCGGTTTTCGGTTATGACGCCGCGGTGGCTTTCGCAGGCTCGCAGGGCAATTTCCAGCTCAATGTGTACAAGCCGGTCATGGTGTTTTCGGTGCTGGAGGCATTGTGCCTGCTCGGCGACGCCCTGCGCACTTTCGAACGTTTCTGCGCGGCAGGCATCACCCCGCGCACCGGCGTCATCTCCGCGCACCTGGACCGGAATCTCATGTTGGTCACGGCACTTGCTCCTCATATTGGGTACGACGCCGCAGCTAAGCTGGCGCGCGCAGCTCAGGCCAGTGGGGCTTCACTACGGGAGGTTGCGCTTGCTTCGGGGCAGGTCAGCGCGGCGGATTTTGATACCTGGGTGAATCCAGCGGCTATGACTGAGCCGGAAGCTAGCTAGGTGTGCGGCGCCCGGAAGCCGCTACCGCAGGTCTACTCGGATAGCAGTGCTCGGGCGGGAGGTGACGGTGTTGCCGGAGTGCTTTCGGGGATAGCGGGGACGGCGAAACCGGCTCCGGCGAGGAGTTCGCGCAGGTAGGCGTGTATTTCGCGGTACCCGCGCGCGGTGGGATGCATCCACGCTTGAACATCTGAGGATGAGAAGGGGGAGACCAGCCACGCTTCTTCGTTATCGCGGAAGGCTTGGGCGCGCGGTTCGTGCCCGGCGAATAATGCGTGGGTGGAGGCGAAGAGGAAACGTTTGGATCCGGTTTCTTTCCGCATCTGGGCGGTGACGCGTTCTTGCATGGCGTCAGCGGCATCCTGGAGCTGGGCGAGGGCGGCCCCGGCATCGTAGCTTTCCACCACCGGAGGGATGCGGTAGGAGTGTTCCGCGAAAAGCCTCGGGTAGCCGACCAGGATAGCGGTGGCCTGGCCGTGGGAGGCGGTATCGATGGCCCGCAGGATCTCTAGGGTGGATTCTTCGATAGCCGGGAGTGCCGCGGTGGCTGCATTCATGGCTTCTTCGCAGCTATTCGGGGTACGGAGCACGAAGCACGAGCTGATGATCCGGGCGAAGTTGGCGTTGTTGCCGCCGGCGGTGAGGAAAACGACTGAAGTATCCGGGGTGACGGCACTAACTTGTTCGGCAATGTCGGATGTTCGTGCTCCGGAGCACGAGGCGTTGGTATAGCTGGCGCCGAGTTCACGGGCGAGCGGAGCGGAGTAGTTATCCGGGGAGCGCCGGCAGGTATCTTCTTCGTAAGTGCCGGCTCCGTTACCGGAGGAAAAAGAATCACCTAGTTGCACGATGGCGGTGATGGGCCGCGGGGTGGGGGAGGGCGGCGCGCCCGCGTTGCCGGTGGGAGTGCAGGCTGCGCAGCTGAGCGCCACGGCGGCAAGAACGCCAGCTGCCCGCGCGCCCACACGCAGCATTTAGGCCACCTGCCAGGCCGCATCCGGGGTAACGGGGAGTAGATTTTCCGGGATGGAAACACCGGGGCGAGCCCAGACTTCGTATCGATAGCGCAGCCCGGCGCGCGAGGCGTGCCAGCCTTCATGAGCGTTTCCCGGTGAGCAGAGCCGCAGCTCCCATTCCGGGGTGATTGCGGGCGCGAAAATATCAGCATCCACATCTGCATCGATAACGGTGCGGATAAGCACCTGTGAATAGTCCCGGGTTTCGGCATAGACCCCGGCACCCCCGCATACCCAAGCCGCATCCGCCCCGGTAGCACGGGCCAGCGTGAAGGCCTCCTCAAGATTCGAGGCGAGCTGCGCACCGGGAACCCCAAAATCTTCCTGCGTGCTCACCACGATGGTGGGGGAGTGCGGCATGGGCCGTCGCCCCGCCGAAATCCAGGTTTTCCGCCCCATGATAACGGGCCGCCCGCGCACCGCCGCTCGGAAAAAGGCCGAATCTTCCGGAACGTTCCAGGGCAGCCGCAAACCCTTCGCGAGGGCATGACCGTGTGCTTCCGCCCAGATTTGTGCAATGAGCATAGCTTCCTCCTAGACCGAGACCGCGCCGGTGAGCTTGGGGTGGTGCTGGTAGCCCTGGGTGGCCGAAATATCATCCATCTCATAAGAGAAGAGGGAATCGGCTTTGCGCAGCTCCAGGGTGGGGAAGGGATAAGGTTCGCGCGAGATCTGTTCGCGCACCTGATCGAGGTGGTTGAGGTAGATATGGCAGTCCCCACCCGTCCACACAAAATCACCAACATCCAGACCAACCTGCTGGGCGATCATATGGGTGAGCAGGGAATACGAGGCGATATTGAAAGGCACCCCGAGGAACATATCCGCGCTGCGCTGGTAGAGCTGGCAAGAAAGCTTGCCATCCGCCACGTAGAACTGGAAGAAAGCATGGCAGGGCTGGAGCGCCATCTTATCCAGATCCGCCACATTCCACGCAGAGACGATCATGCGCCGCGAATCCGGGTTGGTACGTAAGGTTTCCAAGAGCTGGGAAATCTGATCGATATGCCGGCCATCCGGCGCGGGCCAGCTACGCCACTGATAGCCGTAAACCGGGCCGAGCTCCCCATGTTCATCAGCCCACTCATCCCAAATGGTGATGCCATTGCGCTGCAACCACTCAATATTGGTAGATCCGCGCAAGAACCACAGGAGTTCTCCCTTGATGGGCTTCATGGCCACGAACTTGGTGGTGATACGCGGGAAACCATCAGCCAGGTGGTAGCGCAGCTGGCGCCCGAAGACAGAGAGGGTACCCGTGCCGGTGCGGTCCCCCTTGCGAGTTCCGTTGGCGAGGATATCTGCAAGCAGATCTTCATATTGGCGATTAATCATGAACCCATCCTACGTGGCAACTACGACAGAAAAATTGGCTGCGAAAAAGCTACCCGGCCGGGCCGCGCTGGGAGAGGCAGCATGCCGGGTGAGCATCTTAGCCCTGCGCGATGATCTCGCGGATAAGCGCGGCGTCGCGCTCCACCACTTTCGCGGCGTACTGGGCCACCTTCTCCTCAATTTTCTTGCCGACGAAGGGAATGGAGACCCGCACCTCACCGGTCACCGTGACCGTGGCCGGCCCGGAACCAGCAACCTGGAAATCAGCGCTGGCGTGGACGGGAAGTTTGGCTTCCAGCTGCGCTGCGACGTCGTTCCCACTGCGGGTAAACACGATACTGGCGGCTAAACCGGAAGAAAGGAACCGCCGAGCCTGTGCGGGAAGCTGTTCGGCATCCACCCGCACCGTGAGGACTGCGCGCTCGGCGCCGGGTGTGAAGGAGGACGGTTGCGTGTGGAGCGCGGCGAGACGGCGGTTGGCGAGTTCTTCGGACATGAGGACGGTGGCGACGGCGCTCGCGGGGGCGTCGATTTCATACGAATGGGAAAACTGCATGGCTATATTTTCCTGCATGAGCGCGGCGCGAGGAAAGCTCGGCCGGTTTTTTCAGCGCAGAGCCGGAGAAGTGGGGCGCTGGTAGCCAGTGTGGAGATCTATCGCTGAGCGCTTTTTTCCGGTTTGAACATCGGCAGGCCGGTGAGGGAAAGCCCCACCGCTTGCGCGACGTCGAGTAGTTTTGTGGCCATGATCGGCCATACAAGATCGATGAGTTCTGAGGTAATGTCCTGGTGCTTGTCTTCCAGGTTTTCAATACGCACGCGTGCCGTGACCTCGGACAGGTACACTTCTTTACCTTGGAATGTGGCGACAAGATTCATGGTGACATCAGCGGTGGAAACGCCCGCAGTGTCTTCGTCGAGATCAATAAACCGCGTATGTACGTCCAAATGGCTTCCGAGATCGCGCTGGTTATCGTTGTAATATTTGGTCGTTTTGCCGGAAACCTCGATAAAACTAATATCCGTGATGTTGTCTCTAAGCATTGTCCTTGATCCGTTTCTTTTCACCAGTGTTGAGGCTTCCATCCCAACCGAAAGTGGTGTCCTGCTCGTCTAGGTCTTTCACGTCGTAGTCGATGGAAACACCGATAGCGACCGCGTAGGAATGCAGCTCCTGCAGTGTCGGATTCACGGCCCTTAACTCTAAATCTGTCACTGACTCCGGAGTGGTAGCTAGCCTTCTAGCAACAATCTCCCTCGGTATTTGTTTGGCTTCACGCAGAAATTGAAGCTTTTCGAATAATCGACGGTTCCGTTTGGCTTGCTCGTACGATCTCTCTACAACCTCGGCGAAGAAATCCATGCTGCTCATCCTCCCTCTGATGTATTACCGCTCCGCCAATTTATTAACCAGGATTCTCCTCTGTTTTGCGCCAGGGAGATGCTCACATTTTGTTGCTCTTTCCAGTTGTCGGAGTTTTCTTTGGCTCCAAGACATAGAGAAACCATGCCGCCCCACTCGGCGGGTTCTCCATAATACAGCCGAACTAAAAACTGTCTGGAGTTGATTCTGTACGGAATGGGGAGCCGAATTTCTGCAACGCCAGGCTGGCTTTTACAGGCAGTAGCTTCTTTTGATGATAGTTCACCGAGAGAGGCTTGCTCGAGGTATTCCCGTAAGTGCCCGGCTAACGTTGCTGTGACGAAAAACGCTTCTGGGTCATTGCCGAATAAACTGCGTAGCTCGTTGAGATCTTTTCGCAGCCAGCATTGGGGATTTGTCCAGGCAAGTCCTACTCCACAGTGTTTGTCCCAGGGATGTGCCCATTCGTATATGCGCACAGACTCGCTTGCACCCCTATTGGAACGGGAGCGCAAGTTTTTCGGGTCAGCCAACCGGAACTTATGCATGTCCTCATTGTGACATAAGTCGGCCTTCCGGACACTACCTCTGGGAACCCCAGGGAATCTAGGGATCACCTATTCCGCTCTGGTAAACTTGGCTTGTTTCTCAACGACGAGCGAGCATAGGGACACTCAATGTCATTAGCTTTCACCGCTGCGTGGGATACCGCCGAAGGAACTCGGCGGGCTCAGGAGCTATTCACCCGGACTTTTAGCGAAACGGCTGAGCGCGTGGCTTTCGCACCCGGGCGAGTCAATCTTATTGGCGAACACACCGACTACAACGCCGGGCTGTGCCTCCCCATCGCGCTACCGCACCGCACCTACGTTGCCCTGAATGTGCGCAGCGATAACCGTATTCGGCTGATATCCGAGCACGGCGAACTCTGGGAGGGACACGTTGAAGATATCAATCCCGCTATGCCGGGATCGTGGATCGCCTATGCTGCCGGACCCGCCTGGGCATTAGATGTACAGCGCGGCTACGACGCGGCTATCGTCTCCTGTGTTCCGCTGGGAGCAGGGCTTTCCTCTTCGGCAGCCCTCGAATGCGCCATGGCATGCGCCATCAACCCGTGCCTCATTCAGGAAGATCCGAACGCTGTTGTTACTGCCTGTATTCGCGCGGAAAACGAAGTAGCGCACGCGCCAACAGGCGGAATGGACCAAACGGTATCCGTTTTCGGGAACGACGGCGCAGCCGTTGCGCTCGATTTCCACTCCCACACACACAGCCTTATTCCCGCAGATTTCGCGGCAGCCGGACTGCAACTGGTTGTCATCAATACCCGCGCCAAGCACTCCCTATCAGACGGGCAATACGGAAATCGCCGCCAGGAATGCGAAGAAGCCGCGAAGCTTCTGGGGCTGAGCTCCCTGCGCGAAGCAAGCGTGGAGGATATCGATAGGATCAACGGAGTGCATGCCCGGCGTGCGCGGCACGTCATCACCGAAAACGTCCGTGTTACCCATGCCATCGAAGCCCTGAGGGCAGGTGATTTCCACACCCTTGGCAAGCTGTTCAACGAATCACACGTATCGCTACGCGATGACTTCGAGGTCTCCTGCCCCGAACTGGATTGCGTGGTCGAAGCAGCATGCCAGCACGGCGCCCTGGGCGCTCGCATGACCGGCGGCGGATTCGGTGGTTCCGCAATCGCGCTCGTTCCGCTCGACAAAGTAGAGGCGCTCGCTGCCGGCGTTATGGAAGCGGCCGCAGCACGCGGATTCCCCACCCCGGAACTACTGCTAGCGCAGGCAAGCTGCGGGGCCCGCCTGGTCAGCGGAGAAACCGATGGCGCTCAATAAGAGCGCAAAGTAGTATCGGCCGGTCATCCGAATGGGGGATACCGGCCAATACCCGCGGTGTCGAAGAGACGTTCAGGGGAACGAAGGAAACGAAGATACGCTGCTCAGCCCCGCAACCCCGCGGGATTCATTCTCTGCCAGTGCAGGGAGGAGGTCGCCATCTCATCAAGGGAATGGGTGGCTCGCCAGCCCAATTCCCGTGCGGCTTTACTGGCATCGGCATAACTGGAAGCAATATCGCCTGGCCGCCGGGCGACCACCCGGTAGGGAATTTTAATCCCGGCTGCCTTTTCATAGGCGTGAATAACCTCCAAAACTGAGGAGCCGTGACCGGTACCCAGGTTATATACGTACACCCCCGGCGAATTGACCTTGTCAACCGCAGCAACGTGCCCGCGCGCTAAATCAACAACGTGGATATAATCCCGTACGCCGGTACCGTCCGGGGTGTCATAGTCATCACCAAACACCTGGACGTGGTCAAGTTCCCCTACCACTACCTTCGCCACATACGGCGTGAGATTAGCGGGGATACCCTTGGGATCTTCCCCGATCAAGCCACTGGGATGGGCGCCAATAGGATTGAAATACCGCAGCAGCACTACCGTCCAGTTCGGGTCAGCCTTCTGGATATCCTCCAAAATTTGCTCGGTCATCACCTTGGTTTGCCCGTACGGATTCGTGGCTTTCCCCGCCGGAGACTCCTCGGTGAGTGGCAAAGATACCGGATCTCCATAAACGGTGGCAGAACTAGAAAAGACAATCTTCTTCACCGAATGGGCTTGCATGACAGACAGCAATGCCAGCGCCCCGCCAATATTATTCTCGTAATACTTGAGCGGTTGCGCCACGGATTCACCCACCGCTTTGAAACCAGCAAAATAAATGACCCAGTCAATCGGGTGGCGGCTAAAAACCTGGTCGAGAGCTTGCGCATCACGAACGTCAATGTCGTAAGCGGGGAGGTCGTGATCGGTAATCCGGCGCACGCGCTCCACGGCTTCCGGGCTGGAATTCGCGTAATTGTCCACGCACACCACGTTGTAGCCCTGTTCAAGGAGTTCAATACTCGTGTGGGTGCCGATATAGCCAGCACCTCCAGCTACTAAAACAGTTGTCATCACTAACCTCTTTTCACAAACCTGTTGTCTTGTTCTGTGCGGACGTGCCGCATTGAAGCTTGCGACCTAATGCCTTGCGGTATCACGCTTGCGGATACCAGCCGCATTCGGACAGGAAGCTCGCGGTATCCGCTTCGCTCGGGAATACGGCGGTGTTTTCGAGAATTCGAACGCAGACGCTACCCAGTTCGGTCCGGATCGCATCTTCCACACTTTCCTTATCACGGGCACCACCGAGCAGCTGGCGGATCTCCTCAAAAATCATGGCGAATTCCGGAAGCTCCTCGGGCAGTTTGTGCCCATCCTCCAAAGCTTGCGCGAGCAGCGCGAGCTGACGCTGCAGACGCGCCGGCAAAATAAACAAGCCCTGAGCTTCGATCAGACCGATGGACTCCTGCTTGACGGGGAAAAACTCCGGGTGCGCGTGGAAAACCCCCTGCGGATAGCGCTCACTGGTGATATTCGAGCGCAAAATGATGTTCATTTCGTAGCCGCGCGCGGTACGCACACAGGTGGGCGATACCCCGGAATGCTGCCCTTCTGCGTCCCGCGGAATAATGCCGAGCTGCTCATTCGTATAAGTATTCCAGGCCCGAGTGATGCCGTAGCTGGCCCGCGTCACGGCAGCGCGGTCACGCCCCACAACGCGCAGCACACTTCCGGGCCATTCCACACTTTCTAGTACGACGGCGCACTCCTCTGCCGAGGTATAGCTCTGGCGGGCAGGGGTGGTGTGGAGGGGAAGAGTTTCCAGGCCACCCTGATAGTGATCATGCCCGAGCACGGATCCTCCGATCCGGGGAAGGGTGGCATTGCAGCCAATAAAGTACCCGGGGAATGCATCAACGAAGTCCATGAGCCTGTCAAAGGTAGCTTCGTCGATATGCATGGGGATGTGCTCAGTGTTTACCGCTATCCCGTGCTGCGTGAAATATCCGTAGGGGGAGAACTGCCAGAACCAATCCTGGCCGGCTAAATGTAAGGGCACCGTGCGGAGAGTCGCTTTAGAGCGCCCCGCAAAACCTTCGTTCTCCGGGCAGATCGTGCATTTGGGATAGCCGCCCGCAAGGGAATTCCCACTTGCCGCGGTACGCGGGTCCTTGAACTCGGGCTTGGCCAAATTGATGGTGATAATCAGGCCGTTAGATTCGAAACGTGGATTGCGATCAAGCACGCTGCGTTTCACGTAGTCATTTGCCACGCCGTAGTTATAGAACCACTCCATCGCCGCCCGGCCCCCCGCAGAATTCTTCAGAGCAGCAAACTTGGAGCGGATAACGGAGGGCGGGATGCTCACGATTCCCATAACCCTATCGGCCATGGCTGCCCGGCCACCCGTCTCAATGAGGCCGGCCTTCTCGCACGAGTCTAGAAACTCGCTCAGCACGTTATCGGGCCGGCCACCGTGCACGGGATTCGCATCCCTTGGGTCCGCGGGTGCGGACTCTGCCCCCGGATCGCTATCGAGCAAAGCTAGGACTTCTTCCGCTCCGGGGTACGAATCTAGAGAAAAAATCTCAAAGATCCGATTGCGGGTCAGGGTGATATCGCGGGCGTCAAGATCTAGATAGTCCTGGGCGTAGGCGAGCAGGGCATCGATGCTGCGGTACACCGGGAGGAGGTGTGGGGGAGGTGTCATGGCCACTTCTTCCGCTGAGGACGTGCCGCCCAGCCAACCCGGACAACCACGTCAAAATCGAACTAGTTATCTACGGTAGATTTCTTGGAAACCTTGGACGGATGGGAATACTTCCGAGGAAGAAGCCATCTGCGTAAGGTCATCGGTCAGGGTGTCTAATCCTTGCCGCAACGCACCTAAGCAAATAGCGCGCGGGCCCAGGGCTGATACGGAAACTTCCGGCATAATTGGGCAGATTCGCCGTAAGTTCTCGATGAATCGCTCCAAGAACGTATCCGCGTAGGCGGAGTATTTCCCGCCTACCACCACATGGGATGGAGCAAGCGCGAGGATCATGGCGGAAGCTCCCAGGGAGAGAGCATCGGCGAAGTCATCAACGAAGTCACGGGCGCGCGGATCGCTATCTACACTCTCGAAAATCTTGGTGCGGGAGGGGACTTCACCCGCGGGGTACAGCTCCCGGGCATGTGTTGCCGCTTCGATATCGCGCCAGCGTAACACTCCAAGTTCGCCAATAAGGCCGGCTCCACCCCGCAGCCCGCGGTGGATACGCCCACCCACGATGGCGGCCGCTCCGGTACGTTCACCGGAGAGGATATACACCACTTCGTCGTGGCCCTCCGCGGCTCCCTGCCAGGCTTCCCCGAGGGCACCGAGGGCGCAATCCCCGGCCACCACCGTGTGGCAGCCCAGCCTGGTGGAGATCTGAGCTGCGATATTGCTGCCCTGCCACCCGGGCATTCCACTGCCGCCGAAGTACTCAACTGCGCCGTCGTTAATGACACCGGGTGACGCGACCGAACAAAGTGTAATATCTCTCACGTCTAGTTTCGCGTCCGCGACAGTGCTTCGCCCCAGATCAACGGCCGCGTCAACACGCTCATTAGCCACCTGAGCTGCGGAAAGTTCGCAGGTGCGCTCCCCAAGAACCTCGCCCCTGGCATTGCAGAGCATGGCGGTGCAATGGTGCGCGCCAATATCTAAACCGAGCACGTAAACGGCGTGCTCGTCCAGCACCCAGCGCACCGCCGGGCGCCCCAGGGTGTTTTCGGGCTCCAGCTGTTTGAGCCAACCCAGATCATCAAGATCGGCCACGATGCTTTCCGCGGCCGGCCGTGTGACGCCAATTTTCCCCGCAATTTCCGCGATAGTCTGCGATTCGTGCACCAGGTACTGACACGCCGCGAGGAGGTTCATGCGACGCTGCACCCTGCGGGTCACCGCAGCAGGGAACTTCGAAACGTTTGACATACTAAAGAAACTAACGTAATAATGTTCGCGAGGCAACCGGTAACCAGATACTGGATACGCAATGAAGCGAAAACCTGCCCCGGCAGGTATGGAGGCGATGATGCACACAGCCGCAGCTACAGCCGAGAATGGCGTAGTACCCGCACGAAAGAAACCACGCGCGCAGGGAACTCCGCGCGGGAGCCGCTTCCACCGGAAAGGGGAGGGGCGCGCGGCGGTACTCTTCCTGGCCCCGGCAGTTATCGGATTCGTGGTCTTTTACCTCATCCCGATTGTGCGCGGTATCCACATGTCCTTTACCGATTGGAACCTGCTCGAGGACGCAAAATGGGTGGGATGGGATAACTACGCGCGGCTTCTCTCGGATGACACCTTCCTGAACTCCATCAAGGTGACGGTCATATACGTGCTCGTGAATATCTCCACCCAGACCATCCTGGGGCTCGGCATTGCCTTCCTCATGCAAAAGGTTTCGCAATCCACTCTGGTGCGTTCCGTTTTGCTCCTACCCTGGCTCGTTCCCAATGTCACGATCGCGGCCATCACGCTGTTCATCCTCGATCCCACGGTTGGCCTGCTCAACCACATCATCGGTTTTATCGGGGTCGGTCCCATTTCCTTCTACGGCAACCCGGATATCGCAATCTATACCGTGGCTTTGGTGAACTCCTGGCGCAATATGGGCTATACCGGATTGCTGCTTTTCGCGGGAATGCAAACAATTCCCCGCATGATCTACGAAGCCGCGGAAACGGAAGGCGCCTCCACCTGGCAAACGTTCCGCCACGTCACCCTCCCGCTGCTCCGCCCGATCCTCGTCATGGTTGTGGTGGTCTCCATGATCGGTTCCTTCCAGATCTTTGACACCGTTTCGGTTGCCACCTCGGGCGGGCCGGGGAACTCAACCCGGGTGATCTACCTGTATATCTACGAAAAAGCTTTCGAACAATTTGATATGGGCTACGCCTCCGCGATGGCAGTGGTGCTCATGCTGGCCTTGGTTGTCATTACCATCATCCAGCTGAGGCTCGCTCGCTCCAACGAATCCGATATGAACTAAGGGGCTGGAGGAAGAACAATGAAGACGATCGCACGCACAACAACGAAAAAACGACACCAGCCCGTAACAGCCCGAAAAGTGGCCGGATGGGGATTGCTTATCCTTCTCATTATTGTCACGGTTCTTCCGCTCCTGTGGGCACTGCGTACCGCGCTCACGCCCAATTCGGAAATTTTCTCCGGGAACTATTCACTCATCCCCGAGAACGCCACCACCATCAATTTCCGGCGGGTGTTGGGCATGACCACTCCGGAAGAAAGTGTGGCCGCAGGAGGTACGGCGGCAACCATTAACTTCTGGCTCTATATGCGCAACTCGCTGCTCTTCGTGGCGATTCTGGTTATCGCTCAGGTAACTACATCCACCATGGCTGCCTACGCGCTCTCACGCCTGCACTTCCGCGGCCGGGATACCCTTTTCGTCACGCTGCTGGTGGCGCTTATGATTCCCCCGATTTTCGTGGCCCTCCCCAACTTCGTGCTCATGGACAAATTGGCGTGGATCAACACCTTCCAGGGTTTGCTCGCCCCGTACGTGCTCATCTGCCCCTTCGGGATTTTCTTCCTGCGCCAATTCATGCTGTCGCTCCCGCGGGAAGTGGAAGAAGCCGCCATGCTCGACGGCGCGAGCCGGTGGACGGTTTTCCGGAAAATGATCGTGCCCATGTGCGCCGCACCCATCACCACCCTCGCGATTATTCAAGCGGTATTCGGATGGAACGAATACATGTGGCCCCAACTCATCGCCAAGGGTGACTCCGTGCGGCTCCTCAATGTGGCCCTGTCCGTTTTCGCGCAGTCTTCACCCTCCACCCGCCCCGATTGGGCCGGTCTCATGGCCGCGGCGACCTTGCAGATCATCCCGATGTTCATCTTGCTCATTATCTTCGGTAAGCGCCTGGTTAACTCTCTTGGTTTGACCGCCGCGAAATAGGCGGGCACAAGTCAAGTACCCAAAAATTGAAATAAGTAACGACGACGACGTCACCTTCGAGAAAGGAACTCAGATGCGTAAGGTATCGCAACTGGTCGCCATAGGTGCAACTATGTGCCTCGCATTGGGAGCGTGCTCCAACGGCACCTCCGTATCCCAAGGGAAAAGTGACTCTGGCAAAGAGTCCAACTCCAAAGAAGTCACCTACCGGCTCTGGGACGCTGGCCAGCAGGCCACCTACCAGAAGTGCGCGGTTGCTTTTGAAAAGGAAACCGGTATCAAGGTCAAGATTGAACAGCAGGGCTGGGATGACTACTGGAAGAATCTGACCACCGACCTCGTTTCTGGCACAGCGCCGGATGTTATTACCAACCACGTGCAGTACTATCCCGAGCTCGCGGGTAAGGGCCAGCTCCTGGACCTCAACCAGTACATGAAAGAGGGGGAGATCGATTTCTCCAAGTACACCGGTGAACTCGCCAACCTGTGGGTCAAGGACGGTAAGCGCTACGGCATCCCGCAGGACTGGGACACCATCGCATTTGTCTACAACACCAAACTCATCGAAGAGGCGGGAGTCTCCGCCGATGAGCTCAAGAAGCTGACCTGGAATCCGCAAGACGGCGGTACCTTTGGCAAGCTCATCGCCCATTTGACCATTGATAATAACGGCAAGCGCGGCGATGAACCCGGTTTCGATAAGAACAATGTCAAGGTTTACGGCTGGGGCCTGGAAAAGGGCGGCGGAATCGTCGGCCAGGGCCAGTGGTCGTGGTTCGCCCTCTCCAACGGTTTCAAGTACCTCGATAAGAATCCCTTCGGCACCGAGTACAAGATGAACGATCCCAAGCTCGCCGAAGCGATGACCTGGTGGCAAAAGCAGATCGAAGCCGGCTACGTTACCCCGCTGGAAATTGCCGGTCCGCTGGGCCTGGAACCCATGATGGAACAGGGCAAGGCCGCGCTGGTTCCGGACGGTTCCTGGCGTATCAAGATGTGGTCTAGCTCGGAGAAGAACAAGTTCGGTTTCGCCCCGCTTCCCGAAGGCCCGCAAGGCCGCAAGACCATCATTAACGGCCTGGCTCCCTCCATCACCAAGCAGGCAAAGAATCCCGAAGCTGCGTTCCAGTGGGTCAAGTTCCTCACCTCGGATAAGTGCCAGTCCATTGTTGCCGAAGACGCGGTTGTCTTCCCCTCGCTGACCGAATACTCCGAGAAGGCCGCCCAATCGCATGAGAAGGCAGGCCGGGACGTTTCGGCATTCACCGAAATCACCAAGGATGCCTCCAACCTCGCCTACTACCCGATCACCGATAAAGGCAATGAGATCGCAACGGAAGGCCAGGTCACCTTCGATGAGATCGAACAGCTCTCCGTTGAGCCGGCCGAGGCACTGGCCAAGCTCAATGACAAGGTGAACTCCATCCTCACCAAGTAACCCCATTACCTACACGGCGGGGTGCGGTTAGGCACTCGGGCAAACCGCACTCCGCCGGATATCTTTCGCGGAGAAAACATGGACATCCACACCGACTCAGGTACGTTCACCGTCCACGGGGCCAGCGCCGTCGTACCACTTAATACAAGCGACTACCTCATTACCGGAACGTCGTGGAAACTTTCCCACCCGTGGGGCGCCACCGAATACTACCGGCACGGGTGGAATTCCTGGACCCCCACCCGGTGGTGGACGCTGCGCCGCGAACCGTGGCGAATCTGGGACAAGCCCGCACGCGCGCTCACGGCCGACGACGCCGCAACGGATACTCCCACGGAGCACCACTCGTCCATGGTCACCGCCTTGAGCGGCCCGGAAGGGCGCACTCTCCTTATCGGAGCCGTGCACGCCTCCTCGCCGCTCTTGAGAATCACCGCGGAAGAAGTAGCAGCCAGCGCGGAAGCCGGGGAAGCTTCGTGGCTGGTGAGCATAGGGACCGAACCGCAGGCATTTGGCCGCTACGCGGGTGTTCTTAAAGAAGAATATTTGGGGGAGCGCACCCCGCTGCGGGCGGCGGAAACGCTCGGACCGGTGTGGTCCTCCTGGTATTCCTGGTTTGAAGAAATAACCGCGGAGATTATTACCGCGGAAATAGCGCCCGCACGGGAGCTGGGCTACGGCACCATTCAGATCGACGACGGCTGGGAACGCCGAGTCGGGGACTGGCGGGCCAACGCGAAATTCGCCGCGGGCATGCCGGATGTGTTTGCCAAGATTCACGATGCGGGCCTGAAAGCCGGGCTGTGGGTCGCCCCCTTTATCGCCCTTCCAGATACTCCGGTGGTCTCCTCCTACCCGGAACTGTTCCTCCACAACGCGGATGGCTCCCTGACCGTGACCGGTAATAATTGGGGAGAAAACTATTACGCGCTCGATTTTTCCAAGCCCCAATCGCACGACTGGCTGGCGACCACTATGTCCGCGATCCAGAGCTGGGGTGTGGATATGTTCAAACTTGATTTCATCTATGCCGCCGCAGTAGCCGGGGAACGCACGGGCGGTATGCCGCGCGAAGACGCCTACCGAAGCGGCCTGGAAACAATTCGTGCCGCCCTGGGTGACGAGGTGTATTTGCTCGGTTCCGGAGCGGTTATAAACGCGTCCCTCGGCGTGCTGGACGGGGTCCGGGTTGGCCCGGATACCGCACCCTACTGGGATAATAGTGAACGGGTGCGGGACCCATCCGGGCCGGCGGTGGTCAATGCGCTGCGGAATTCGCTCTCGCGCACCTGGCTCAAGCCGCTCCTTGATTGCGACCCCGATGTTGCCTACTTCCGTACCCGCGGATCGCTGCTTTCTCCCGAGGTTAATGCCTTGACCGCGGAGGCGGCCCTTGCGTGTGAATTCGCGCAATGCTCGTGCCCGGCGGCCTGGCTCAGTGACGAAGAAAAAGCGGCGGTGCGCGCCTGGACCACGCGTTTCCGCGGGGCTCCGGAGGTTCGCCAACTCGGGCGCTATCGCTTTGAGATCAACGGAGAAATCATCGATTTTGATCCCTACCTCAACCCGACAACTCGTGTTTCTGACCGGCTCTTGGTGAAGTAACGCATGGATGCCACTTCTATCAGCTGGCCGGAGCATGGAGCAATGCCGCTCCGAAGGTGAAGCACGTTCCCGAAAGGACACCTCATGAAACTCGGTAAAAATATGCTTCTACGGCGAAGTGTGAGCAGTGCTGCGCTCCTCGCTGTGGTTGGCGCAGCAACGCTCCTTCCCTGCGCCAGTGCCGCGGCTCCCTCGAAAGACCTGGGCGGTAGCGTTGCTGCCCCGGAACAGATTATTGACCCATCCACGCCGGCTAAAGAAGGAATGGTGCTGACCGCATCTTCCGAATTCAACGGCACAAGCGTCAACGATGCCCTGTTCACGGACCGCTATCTACCCCATTGGTCAACCTCGCCCGGCACCAAAGCGAACTACGAAGTGAGTGGCGGCACGCTCAAACTCAAGATCACCGCGGACCAGCAACCCTGGGACCCGAACTTTGACGGCTCGACGCGGGTTTCCTCGCTGCAGACCTATCAAAAAGACTATCTGCACGAGTGGACCAAGTACCCCGGGATCGCGCAGCATACGCAGCCGTTCCGGGGGCATCTCCAGAAATACGGATATTTCGAGTTGCGAGCCCGCGCCGCGAGCGGGGGAGGCCTGCACAGCGCCTGGTGGATGACCGGAGCTAACCAGGACGTGCCCGAAGGGCAGGGCGGATGGTCACGCCAGAACGGCGAAGTTGATATTTTTGAGATCCTCGGGCGCAATAACGCCACAGTGGCGCAAAGCGCGATTCACCCCTGGGGTGATTGGGGTCGGCTCTTCCCCTGGACAACCAAGATTTCCACCGGCACCGATCTTTCTGAAGGTTTCCACACCTACGGCTTTGAATGGAAGCCCTCGGGGATGAAGGTGTACATCGACGGCGTTGAGAAATTCTCCACCCCGCTATCCCCGAATTATCCGATGCTCACCTACCTCGGCCTGTACGAGAAACGCGAAGCTGATTCTTGGACCGGCCCCTTCGATCCCGCGATTCCGTATCCGAAGACGTTCGAGATTGATTATTTCCGCGCTTACCAATTTGCGCCGAGCTCACTGCCCTATACCCTCGCGACGACCGATGGCGTGATGCGGGGCGAAACCCGGGTTGCGAGCGGGACAACACGGTGGCTAGGTGGCGCGGGTAATGACGTTACTCTTACCTCCGTTTATGCACCGGAAGCTGGCACGTATCGCCTCGGTATTGAATACCGTAGCGGTGAGGTGCGTGACCTCCACGTAAATGTGAACGACGACGCATATGTGCTCGGCGGCCTCTCAACGGGATCTTTCAGCGGCGCATTCTCCTGGGCGAATACCTCGATCTCCTTACGTCAAGGTTGGAATACCGTGCGCCTGGGGAATCCGAACGCTCCCGCACCCGACCTCCGTAATATCAGAATAGAATCGAGGGAATGAGGATGACGCAGGCGTTGGTTAGCAGATAGCGCTTGCGGCACGCGCGCCCAGCGGAGGTGATATGGCTACTGATATAACGACGATACTAAGTCCTAGAACGATCAGGAATATCCTGCGTTTTCGAACGGCTTGTATGGTTGTTCTTGCCGTGCTCGTTGCGTGGCTCGGGGCGATAGGCGCGATCTACTGGAATATCGTTCCAGGATTCTATATTGACCGAACTCCTACGATTCCCGAGGATGCGCACATCGTTGTCAATCAGGCTACTGCCGGGGAGAAGATTTTCACGGTATATCGGGATGAGGGCGATGTGTGCGTCGCCGCGTACGGGAAGGTATTTGATATCCCGTATACGGAATGTGTGCCTACCGCAGAACAGATTGAGCCCTCAGATATCACCGTGCAATGGCTTGGTTTCAACGGCGAAGAAGTGGATCCCGCTTCTCTCGAGGTTGCGGCGGTTCGCTTTCGCATCGAAGCCGGAGGGAAGATCATCCTCGAGCACACCGAATCCTACTTTGAGGAAGCGTTTCATATACTTGGAAAGATCACCTAGCGTGATGATCTAGTTGGCGCGCGGGCTATAAGCCAGGGGCTGGTTCGTCCGGTGTCGATACATCGGATGTTGGCGCATTCGGCGCGGTTGTGCCCGGAGCGTGCTCATGGGCGCGCAAATCTTGGTTCTGTGCTTGCTGCCGGAGGAAAGTTTCATAACGGATTTTTTCTTTGCGGAAGCGGCAGGCCAGTAAGCAGACAAAGGTATAAACTCCGCAATTCACAAGGAAATAACCACCGAAAAAGCGCGGCATATCCAGAACCTTATCCCACGTCAGCGGCCACATTCCCAGACCTGCTACCAATCCGATAAAGATGCTGATCCCGCACAACACTAAGGATTTTCGGGATACCAGGCGCAGCGGAAGAATCAAACCGAGGAGGCTACAAGCGAGTATTGATCCTAAGGCCAGGTACCCGGCGTAGTAGCGCTTATCGGGTTGAATGAGGTCCAAGATGGGATACGCGGCATGGCACACAAAGATCAGCAGAGCTACGGATACGTACGACTTCCAGCTAAGATTCTTCACCGTTGCTCCTCTTTCGTTTCCTTGACCTGAACGTAACGATTTGCGATTGGAATCCAAGTCAGCATGACGAAGAAAAGAACAAGGGCGATTCCACCCACCGTCACCACCGGACTTTGATCTGCGCCCCAGCCGATGACCGGGTTGAGCAAGATTCCGATGAGACTTCCCAGTGTGCTCGCCACGTTTAAAACTGTCGCACGGCGCTCGCTCGGAATTTCCTTGTTAGCGACTGCCCGAGTGATCGGTCCACGCGCGAACATGCTGATAACCACCAATGTGAAACCACTGATTACGCATATGATGTGCGGAATCATCATCAAGATAAATCCAATGACGCCGTATCCGAAAGCGAGGAGAAGGCCTACTCGCCGGCCGACTCGCTCAACGATCACCCCGGAGAAATGATCGTAAACTGCCGCAGCTAATTGCGCACCGCCAACGATGAAACCCCAGAAGGCAAGCGGTACATCAACTCGATCAAAAATTGGCTGGTTGAGCGTAAACACTGAATTGAAGAGCACGAAGACCGCTGCCGAAGCGACAGCGGTATACAGCAGTACCGGGGAGCTGAACAACAAGCTAATTCCCTGCTTCAAAGAAACAAGTGCTGTTTCTTCCGTGGCTTTTTCAGATGCAGAAGCGGGTTGTGGTGGGAGGAAAAGAACCGCTACCGAGGCTAGACAAGCAGCGATAGCGGCCGCGCAAGCCGGCAAAGCAACATCAATCTTTGCGAGCACTCCACCCACGAACGAAGCAAAGACCCCGGCCACTAACTCAAGGGCGCCGAAGTGTCCCCACACCGCAACTGAGTCCCGATCTGCATCGTCGCCGAGAGCTTCGTAGATGTAGGCATCCTGCGTGCCGGTGAGCATCGCAATTCCTAGGCCGCTCAGCACAAATGACAAGGTGAACGCAGTGAACGAGTTACCCAGCGCAAAAACAACTTCCGCACACCCGTTGAATACGAAACCGGAAAGGATAACCCACCGGCGATCAATTCTGTCCGATATAAGCCCGCTGGGTACTTCTGCAACAAGGATGCTCGCTAAGAGAATACTCTCGAAAATGAAAATATCTTCGAGGGACTGCCCTCGAGAAGTCAGGAAAACTACGCTAACCGGAACATAAAAGGTCAAGCCGGCAGCAATAATAGCCAGGGCCATGGGCGCTAACGAACGGTTATGCCACACCAATCTGAGTGACGTGGTAGCTTTCATCGCAACACCCAATATCTACATCCTTATTTCGGTATCAGTGTTGCCACGAATCTCAGCACGCCTACCCACCAGCAACCCGTACGCAATTTCAACACCGCCAATCACCAGCAGCAGCGCCCACGGCACCCACCAGCCGCGCTGGAGAATGACGGTGAGAAGAAGGGGGAGGAGGCCGGCAGCAATAGAGCTCGCCCCGGCCCACATCCAACGTTTAGTTTTCGCTGACTCCATTAGTTGTAGCTCCTTCGCTCCCGGCCGCGGCATTACGCGCAGCCTCGGTACCGCGCGCAGCTTCGGTGCCGTGCGTGGCCTCGGTTCCCCGCGCAGCATCGCCGCCATGCGAGGCCGCAGCACCTCGCCCAGCTTCCTCACCGGCTAGATCGCGCGGCGCGGGCAGCCCGCGCACCCGATCCAGAAAAACATAGATAAGAAGAAGGATACCCAGATAGGGCAGCCCGGCATACCAGGCTACCGGCATGAGCCAGAAGAGCGCCACAAAAATAGCCAGGCAGCCGGCCATGACGGCCAGATTCGTCACCGGGGCGCCCCAGAGGCGAGCCGATGGGAGCTCGAGTCCCAGCTGCTTGCGGCATCGTCGAAAAGCAATATGAGTGGCCATCACTAAAGCCCAGGTGAGCAGGGTCCCGACCGTAGCGCAGCCGTACAAATACGAGAAGCCGGCCTGCGGGGAGGTGAGCGCCAAAATACAGGCGACCACCATTCCCACCATCGCCAAAGTGACCGCACCGCGCGGGGTGCCCTTCGGGGTGGTGCGCGCGGCAAAAGCGGGGGCCATGCGGTCGGTTGCCAGGGCGTGAATCATGCGCGAGGAGGTGTAGAGGCACCCGTTCGCAGCGCTCAGCGCCGCCACCAGGAGCACCGCGTTCATAATATGCCCGGCGGCGGGAATCGCGGCGGCATCCAGCGCGTGCACGAAAGGTGATTGGGAAATATCGTGGAGCGGCTCGGCGGTGACCGTCCATGGCTGCATCGCCACCACCACCGCAATCGCCCCCACGTAGAAGAGCAGCAGCCGCCAAATCATGGTGTGCGCGGCGCGCGGAATATCGTAACGGGGATTCCCCGATTCCGCGGCCGTGACCGAGACCGTTTCAATCCCACCGAAGGAAAAAACCGCCATGCATGCGGCAATGAAAACCGAGCCGGCGCCCAGCGGCATAAACCCGCCGTGCTCGGTGAGATTGACCAGCCCCACCGGTTCGCTCGCGGGCAGCCCCACAAAAATAATAATGAGACCCAGCAGAATAAAAACTGAAATGGCGGCCACTTTAATCATGGAGAACCAGTATTCCGCGGTGCCGTACAGCCGCACCGTGGCCATATTCAGGCCCACAATAAAGAGGGAACAGGCCACCGTTCCCACCGCGCTATTGAGCTGGGGCAGCCAGTGCTGGAGGTATTTCGCGCCGGCCGTCACTTCCGCGCCCACCGCCACAATGTAGGTGACCGCCAGATTCCAGCGCGTTACAAAAGCCCCCAGGTTCCCCAGATAAGCCCCTGCGATGGTGCCGTGCCCGCCGGGAACGGGATGCGCGCTGACCATCTCCGCCAGTGCCCACACCACCGACAGCGCCAGCAGCCCGGCCAGTGCGTAAGAAATAATCGTGGCGGGCCCCGCCAGTGAAATCGTGGCTCCCGCCCCGAGGAATAGCCCCGTGCCCAGCGCCCCGGATAGCGCAATCATCGCGATTTGCGGGGAGGTGAGGCTGCGCGCCAGCGCGGTATGGTGCGAAGTGGCGCGGGTACGTGCGTTGTTGCGTTTAGCGGTGGCGCGGGTACGCACGTTGGTGCGGCTTGCGGCGGTGCGCGTGCGGGCCCGGGCGCCGGGCGAAGCGTGGTGGCGTGCGGCCATGCGGGCTTCCCTTCGTGGATAGAACGACGGCGCAGCGCGGCGCCGCCCCACCCGGCCTCCACCGCCGGCGCAGCCCGGCCCTCGCACTGCCGTGAATATAACTAACGCGGAACTACTAGTGTACTCGCGCGAGCGACTACTCTTAGGGGTATGCCATCTCTCGGTCATATCTTGGAACGGTCCCAAACGCTCTCCGCTTCGCAACGCGAATGGTTGCATCAGCTGGTGGGGGACTGGCAGTTACTCTCCGATTTTTCCTTCGCGGACCTCGTGCTGGTCACCCCGCTCCAGGATGAACGCTTCATTATCGCGGCGGCCTGCCGCCCGGCCACCAATGCCACCGCGCTCGATAATGACGTGGTCAATATGACTTTCGATCCGGCCGATTCGGAGAAATTCCGGGAGATTATCGCCACCGGCCAGCGCGGCACCGTTTATATTCACGGCCTGCGTTACGAAGGCTATCCGGTGCGCCGGGCGGGTGAGGATCCTTTCGCGGTGCTCGCCCTGGTGTATTCGCAGCGTTCGCGCAAAGAAACGGTGCTGCGGCATTCCTCCTATGAGGAAATTGAAGAGCAGCTCCTCGATATGGTCACCCAGGGCCTGTTCCCCATGGAGGGTACCCCGAGCGGTTTCCGCCACGGCGCCCCGCGCGTCACGGATGGCTTCACCCACATCGATGCCGACGGCGCGGTGATTTTCAATAGCCCGAATGCGGTTTCTAATCTGCACCGCCTCGGGATTCGTTCCACTTTTGAAGGCCAGCTGCTCGCCGAGCAAATCACTTCGAGTATTGACGCGGAAACTCGCTTGGATGATGCGTTGCCGGTGGTGCTGCTCGGGCGTGCCCCGTGGATGACGGAGCTCGAATTGCGCGGGGCGGTGCTCTCCCTGCGCGCGGTGCCGCTGTGGAAGGACGGCAAGCACGTGGGCGCCGTGGTGCTCTCGCGCGATATTAGCGAGCTGCGCCGGCGCGAATTGGAGCTGGTCAGCAAAGACACCACGATCCGCGAAATCAACCACCGCGTCAAAAATAATTTGCAGACCGTTTCGGCGCTGCTACGGATGCAGGCGCGCCGCGCCGACGATAAAAAGGTGATCGAGGTGCTCTCCGAGGCGCAGCGCCGCGTGGAAACCATTGCCCTCGTGCACCAGATTCTCTCCCAAACCGTGGACGAAATCGTGGACTTTTCCGAGGTCCTCACCCCGCTTATCACCATGGCCACCGATATTGCCTCCACGGATGTGCGTGTTTCTTCCGAGGTGCGCGGGGAATTCGGAATGGTGGACGCAAATACCGCCACCCGCCTGGCCGTTGTCCTCAACGAACTGGTCTCCAACGCGGTGGAACACGGCCTGCCGCACGGCGGTCATATTGTGGTGAGCGCGGACCGTGAAGGTGACGTTCTCACGGTGCAGGTGAGCGACGACGGCGTGGGCGTGCCCACCACCGGCGTCAAGCAGGGCCTGGGCACCCGGATTGTGCGCACCATGGTGGAAGGCGAATTGCACGGCACCATTAAATGGGAGGCGCGGGAAGGTGGGGGGACCACCGTCACGCTCACGATTAATGTGACGGCCGGGCTACCGCCCACGGATGAAAAATAGTTTCCTCTCCCGGCGCGCGTAAAGATTAAGTACGAGGACGCAGCCCACTAAGTACGACGACGCAGCCCACGCGCAAAGCACGTGGGCTGGTAGGACTTGGGCCGGTTCGCCTTAGGAGGCAAGTTCGCGCACTCGGCGGGCGCGGGCGGTGCGGCGGCGCAGCCGGCGGCGTTCATCTTCGGAGGTGCCACCCCACACACCTGAATCCTGGTTATGTTCGAGGGCGTAATTCAAGCAGTCGTCACGGACGGTACATTCCTGGCATACCCGCTTGGCCCGATCCGTTTGGGCCAGGGCCGAGGCCGAACTACCAATCGGGAAGAAAAGCTCCGGGTCTTCCGTCAGGCACGCGGCACGCGAACGCCAATCCATGAATCCTCCTTTTCCCCGCCAGCGCGGGGCATTCCCGCCTCTGCGGGATATAGCCGTATGTGAGACCCATATATCTTTGCAAAGAGCGCAGCCGCGGTAAAGAGCCCACAGGTGTGATATTTCAACGCCCGTCCTTTCCGGGCTACTCACTTGTTATTCCAGGCTTAAACGACTATGGGGTGGCCCGCCGCGCGCTGGGGGTTTGAGGTAACCGGGTGGTGAGGGACAATAGGGGCATGAGCATTGACGAGGCCCGCCGCCGTTGGAATGAGATTGCCCCCACGCTGACCCGCGCGCAGATTGCCTACCATTCCGGGGCCGATCCGCTCATGACGGATGACCACTACGACCGCCTCATTCACGAGCTGCGCGATCTGGAAGCACGCTACCCGGAGCTCGCGGCACCGGATTCGCCCAGCCGCGCCGTCGGGGCACCGGTGAAGAACGACGGCGCAGCCACGCTGGCTGCGGGCGCGATGGTGGATGAAGGTACTGAACCGGAGCTCGGCGGGGGACGGGAGCCCGGTGCCGAACGGGAGCAAGGCGCCAACTCTGAGCTCGGCGGCGCGCCGGTGCCCGATGCTCAGCCCTTCGCGCCGGTGCTCCACCGCGAGCGCCTCTACTCCCTCCAGGATGTCTTTTCCCTCGAGGATCTGCGCGCTTGGTACGCCGCGCTCCCGGGAGTATCCGAGGCATCAGGCACCGCCGTCACCGCGGAAGCAAAAATCGACGGCCTCGCGATCAACCTGCGCTATAACAACGGCGCGCTCACCGTGGCCGCCACCCGCGGGGACGGCGTGACCGGGGAAGATGTCACCCGCAATATCGCCACCATCGCCGCCATTCCGCAGCGCCTGCGCGGCAGCGATATTCCGGAGGTCATGGAAGTACGCGGGGAAGTTTTCTTCCCTCTCGCCGATTTCGCGCAATTCAACGCCGAGCAGCGCGAGCGCCGCGAAGCAGCCGAACGCGAGCGCGCGGCCGCGGAACAGATTGGGGATACCGCAGCGGTGCGCGAAGCCAACCGCATCATCCGCTCCTGCCGCGAATTCGCCAACCCGCGCAATGCCGCGGCCGGCTCGCTGCGCCAAAAAGACCCGGCCGTCACCGCCTCCCGCCCGCTCTCCTTTATCGCCCACGGCATCGGGGCGCTCGCGGGCGTGCCCGCCTCCCTAGCCGAAACGCTCTCCACCCAGGCCGGCGTATACGAAGCATTCGCGCGCTGGGGTCTGCCCATTTCCCCCTACACCAAACTCGCCTCCAACTGGGAAGATATCGAGGCCTTCGTGGCAGACCTGGCCGCCCACCGCTACGATCTCATCCACGGGATCGACGGCGCCGTCCTCAAAGTCAATGACCGCGCGGCGCAGGCCGGGCTCGGCTACACCTCCCGCGTCCCGCGCTGGGCCATCGCCTATAAATACCCACCCGAAGAAGTGGAAACCACCCTCCTGGATATCCAGGTCAATGTGGGCCGCACCGGGCGCGCCACCCCCTACGCCATTATGGAACCCGTGCTCGTAGACGGCTCGGTCGTCACCCAAGCCACCCTCCACAACCGCGAAGAAGTAGCCCGCAAAGGCGTGCGCATCGGCGACGTCGTGATCGTGCGCAAAGCCGGGGATGTTATCCCCGAAGTGGTCGGCCCGGTCCTCCTCGAGCGCGACGGCACCGAACGCGAATGGGTCATGCCGCGCGCCTGCCCCTCCTGCGGGGCCACCCTCGCCCCCGCCCAGGAAGGCGATGTGGATATGCGCTGCCCCAATGCGCAATCCTGCCCCGCCCAACTGGCCGAACGCGTGGTCCATATCGGCTCGCGCGGGGCGCTGGACGTGGAAGCGCTCGGCGAGGAAACCGCCCTCTGGCTCACCAACCCGGACGCCCGGCGCCGCGAAGCACTCATCGCCCTCGCCAGCGGCCACCGCCTCGAAATCGAAGGTACCGACGGGCGCAAAAAAACCCTGCGCCTCGCACGCGAAGCGGCACGCGACCTGGGCATTGTGGACGGCGACGGCGCCATCCTCGACTCCGAGGTGATTATCCCACCCGCCGTGGCTCGCAGCCTGGGTGTTCCCGAACCCCAAGAACCGGTGCTCCACAGCGAAGCCGGACTTTTCGCGGTACAAGCCGCGGACGTAGCCACCACCTGGGTATGGAAAGAAATCCGCAATGCCGGCCAACCCACCGGCGACTACCGCTACGTGCGCGCCGCCTGGACCAAACCCACGTGGGGAAGCAGCGCCGGCCAACGCGTCATCACCAAAGAAAGCGAACCCGGCAAAGCCCTCCTCACCATGCTCACCGAGCTGGAAAAAGCCCGCGGCAAAGAACTCTGGCGCAAACTCGTGGCCCTCTCCATCCGGCACGTCGGCCCCACCGCGGCCCGCGCGCTCGCGGCGGCGTTCCCGGATTTGGCGCAGCTGCGCGCCGCTTCCGTGGAGGAACTCTCCGCGGTGGACGGCGTGGGGGAGATTATCGCCCGCTCCTTTAAGGAATGGTTCGAGGTGCCCTGGCATCTGGAGATTATTGAGCAATGGGAAGCCGCCGGGGTAGTTTTCGCCGATGATACCGCGGCCGCGGAGCAGGTTCCCCAAACGCTGGCGGGCATGACCATTGTGGCCACCGGCTCCCTGGAGGGCTATACCCGCGATTCGGTCAAAGAAGCGATCCTCAAGCACGGCGGGAAAGCCGCCGGCTCGGTTTCCAAGAAAACCACCGCGGTGGTGGTGGGGGAGAACGCCGGGTCGAAAGCCGCCAAGGCTGAAGAACTCGGTATCCCGCGCCTGAGTGAAGCAGAATTCACCGAGCTGCTGCGCACCGGCCAGCTGCCCGCCTAAAGCAGCGGCGCGAGCGGAGCCATGACCTTTTCGGTCACCCGTGCCAGCGTGCCGCGCTGGTCCCATTCCCCCAGAGTGAGTTCGCGGGTATTCCGCAGGTCGAATTCGAAAATCTTTTCCATCACGGCCGCGAAACCGGCATCGTGAATCGACATATTAATTTCGAAATTCCCCCGCAGGGACAGCCGGTCAATATTCGCGGTCCCCACGGTAGACCAGGTGGAATCCATCGTCATGGTTTTCGCGTGAATCATGGCGTCCTGGTAGAGGAAAATCCGCACCCCGGCGCGCAGCAGCCGCTCGTAATGCGGCCGCCCCACCCAATCCGTATAAATATGATTGGAGTACTGCGGGATAAGAATCCGCACGTCCACGCCGCGTTCGGCCGCGTCGGTGAGCGCGTCGAGCATGGGCGCATCCGGAATGAAATACCCCATGGTGATCCAGGCCCGCTGCGAGGAGCGCGCCAGCGCGTCCAAATACAGCGAAGAAATAGGATAAGTATTATGCGCGGGGGAATTCGTGACCGCCCGCATGCGCGAATCCCAGTGGTGGGTGAGG
Source organism: Actinotignum stranguriae (assembly GCF_051265215.1). Classification (NCBI taxonomy): domain Bacteria; kingdom Bacillati; phylum Actinomycetota; class Actinomycetes; order Actinomycetales; family Actinomycetaceae; genus Actinotignum; species Actinotignum stranguriae. Next base: position 6,234 of record NZ_JBOZCJ010000012.1, on the reverse strand, counting down.
GCGCGGCGCAGGGTGGGATGATCGCGCTTGCGGTAGGCATTCCACATATCCACAAAAGCCACATCCAGCTCCCACACCGAGGGACCCTCCACGCGCAGGTGGGTATCGCGCCATTCGGTCACGTACAGGCCGCCAATATTGTAGCCACCCACGTAGCCGACGCGCCCGTCCACCGTCAAGATTTTGCGGTGATCGCGCCCTTTATCGCGCGAACGCCCGGTTAAAATACCGGTGCGCACCAGCGGGAAATTCATCCAGTGCAGATTCGCGATCCGCGGCGGGTGCCGGAACGAGGGCGGCTGATTGAGATTCCCCCAGGTGTCCAGCAGCACATGGACCTGCACCCCGCGGTGCGCCGCCGCGATAAGCGCGTCGCGGAAACGGTGCCCCACGTGATCCGCTTTGACAATAAACCACTCGAAATAAATATGGTCCCGCGCATTATTAATATCGGCGAGCATCGCGCGGTACACATCCGCGGCACCCGTATACAAGATCGCGTGGTCACGCCCGACCTGCACTTCTTGCGGGGGCAGATGCGGGTAGGAACTGACCGGTGGGGTGCGGCGTTTGCGCATTTCATCTACAACGACGACGGCGCCCGCGGCGGCCAAAGGCGCCGCGGCCGCGAGCATACCCGCCGTGCGCAGCACCCGGCGCGAAGTCCACTCAGTCATAGCGCCAATTGTAGACGCTCCCCGCTTCTCACTAATCCACGGGTGCGCCATCGCGCGGTGCAACCGCGTAGACTTGAGCCATGTCGTCATTTTCTAAGGAAGAGGTAGCGCGCTTAGCGGAGCTATCCCGCATCGCCCTGACGGATGCCGAAGCCGAAAAAATGGCCGGTGAGCTTTCCGTCATCGAGGATGCAGTGAAGGCGGTATCCGAAGTTGTTAGCCCGGATATTCCCTTTACCTATAATCCGCTCCCGCTGGCCAATGTCAAACGCCCCGATATTCCGGGGGAAACCCTTGATCGTGAGGAAGTCCTCGCCGCGGCCCCGGCCGCCGAAGAAGGTAAATTCCTCGTCCCGCGCATTATGGGGGAGGAATAAATGAATAGCTTGTTGCTCAAGTCCGCCGCTGAACTTTCCGCGCTGCTGCGCGCGGGGGAGATCACCTCCGTGGAACTCACCACCGCCTGCCTGGATCGCATCGAGGCGCTCAACCCCAAGGTGAACGCTTTCCTGTACGTAGATCGGGAGGGTGCCCTGGAGGTGGCCCGCGGGGTGGATGCCGCCCGCGCGGAAGGCCAGGAACTCCACCCGCTGGCCGGTATCCCCATCGCGGTAAAGGACAATATTTGCACCCGCGGGATTCCCACCACCGCGGCGTCGAAAATCTTGGAAGGGTGGCGCCCGCCGTACGATGCGAGCGTCGTCGTAAAAATTAAAGAAGCCCGGCTCCCTATCGTGGGCAAAACCAATATGGACGAATTCGCGATGGGGTCCTCCACGGAGCATTCCGCTTTCGGGCCCTCGCGCAACCCCTGGGATCTGGACCGGATTCCGGGCGGTTCGGGCGGCGGTAGCGCCGCGGCCGTCGGTGCGTTTATGGTGCCGCTCGCCCTCGGTTCCGATACCGGCGGGTCGATCCGCCAGCCGGCCGCGGTCACCGGAACGGTGGGAACAAAACCCACCTACGGGGCGGTGTCCCGCTTCGGTTTGATCGCCATGGCATCCTCGCTGGACCAGATCGGGCCGGTCACCCGCACCGTGGAAGATGCCGCGCTGCTCCAGGAGCTGCTCAGCGGGCACGATCCCCACGATTCCACCTCGCTTCCCGATACGCCTTCCGGCCTGGTGGCGGCCTGCCACGGCGAAGCCGGGAGCTGGGACGGTGCCGGAAGTGATCCGGAGCGCCCGCTCGCGGGCCTCAAGGTGGGGCTCGTGGAAGAAATGCACGGGGAGGGCTACGCGCCCGGCGTGCTCGAGGCTTTCGAAAACGCGGTGGCGCGCATGCGCGAACTCGGCGCGGAAACGGTGGAGCTTTCCTGCCCCAGTTTCCACTATTCGCTGGCCGCCTACTACCTCATCATGCCCGCCGAGGTTTCCTCCAACCTGGCCCGTTTCGACGGAATGCGCTACGGCCTGCGGGTGGAACCCGAAGAAGGGCCGGTCACCGCGGAAACCGTGATGCGCGCTACCCGCGCGGCCGGTTTCGGTGAGGAAGTCAAACGCCGCATTATCCTGGGCACCCACGTGCTCTCCGCCGGGAATTTCGATGCCTTCTACGGCGCGGCCCTGCGGGTCCGCACCCTGGTTCAGCGTGATCTGGAGCAGGCTTTCGCCCGGTGCCACGTGATCGTATCGCCCACTTCGCCCACGGTGGCCTTCCCCTTCGGCTCGAAAACGAACGACCCGCTGGCCATGTACCTCAACGACATCGCCACCATTCCCGCCAACCTGGCCGGAATCCCGGGTATTTCGCTGCCGGCCGGGCTCTCGGAAGGGCTGCCGGTGGGCTTGCAGATTCTCAGCCCGGCCCGGGCGGACGCCCTCATGTACCGGGTGGCCGCGGCTATCGACGCCGCGCTCGGCCACAACGTCCCCGCTGCCTGCCCCGCGCGGGATTGGGAGGAATAAAGCATGGATGAACTCATGAATTACGAGGACGCCGTCGCGCGTTTCGACCCGGTGATCGGTTTGGAAGTGCACGTGGAGCTGTCCACACACACCAAGATTTTCGACGCCGCACCCGTGGCTTTCGGTGCTGAACCCAATACCGATGTGCAGCCGGTCTCCCTTGGGCTTCCCGGTTCGCTCCCGGTGGTCAACGAGGCGGCGGTGGAATACGCGGTGAAGCTGGGCCTGGCCCTCAATTCCCGCATTAACGAGCTCTCGCGTTTCGAACGCAAGAACTACTTCTACCCGGATCTGCCCAAGGCCTACCAGATCACCCAGAACGCCCAGCCGATTATCCTGGGCGGCTACCTGGATATCGAGCTGGCCGACGGCGCTCCCTACCGTTTCCCCATCGAACACGCGCATCTGGAAGAAGACGCCGGGAAGAACACCCACGTGGGTGGGGCCGATGGGCGCCTCCAGGGGGCGCGCTACTCGCTGGTGGATTACAACCGTTCCGGGGTGCCGCTGATTGAGATCGTTTCCGATCCGGCCACCGGGGTGGGGAAGAACGCCCCGGAGATCGCCGGCGCGTACGTGCGTGGGATCCGCGAACTGGTGCGGGCGCTCGGCATTTCCGAGGGGCGGATGGAACGCGGCAATATCCGCGCGGATGTCAATGTGTCCCTGCGGGAAAGCCCGGATGCTCCTTTCGGCACCCGTACCGAAACGAAGAATGTCAATTCTTTCCGCGGTATCGAAAACACCATTCGCTACGAGATCTCCCGCCAGGCTGCCATCCTGGCTGCCGGTGGCACGATTCTCCAGGAAACGCGCCATTACAAGGAAGAAATCCAGGGCACCATTGCCGGGCGCGTGAAGTCGGACGCGGATGACTACCGCTACTTCCCCGAACCGGATCTGGTTCCGGTGATCTGCACTCCCGAGTACGTGGAGGAGGTGTGCGCGGGGCTGCCCGAACTGCCGGCGGCGAAGCGCGCCCGTATCACCGAGGAGTGGGAGCTTTCCCCGGAGGAATTGCGCGATCTTATCAACGCCGGCGCGGTGGATCTGGTGGACGCCACCGTCCGGGCCGGGGCAACGCCCGCCGGAGCCCGCAAATGGTGGATGGGTGATATCGCCCGCTACGCCAAGGATAACGACGTCGAACTCGAGGACGCCCCCATTACCCCGGAGGCGGTTGCCGAGCTGGACGGCCTGGTCCAGAGCGGGCGGCTCAATGACAAGCTGGGCCGCCAGGCGCTGGCGGGAGTCCTCGCCGGGGAAGGCAGCCCGGAGGAGGTTGTTGCCGCGCGCAATCTGGAGATCGTTTCCGATAGCGGAGCTCTGGAGAAGGCCGTGGATGAGGCCCTGGCTGCCAACCCTGACGTCGTCGAAAAAATTCGCGGCGGAAAGGTGCAGGCCGCCGGTGCCATTATCGGTGCCGTCATGAAGGCGACCCACGGTAAGGCCGACGCCGGTGCCGTGCGCGCCCTCATTATGGAGCGCGCCGCGGCCGAGTAAAGCGGCGGTGGTGAACCGGGCCGAAAAGGCGCGGTAGCGAACCCGGACGAAACCGGGCATATCTCGTGAAGGAGGCGCAGGTGGCGCGAACACAAGCAGGGACAGAGCAACAATCTGACGTGGCATCGCCTTCGGGTGAGGCCCAGCAGTTCGTGCCACCTCCCTCCCAACGCGAGATTTTTGCAGCCCACGAAGGCGGCAAATTAGAAACCCACGCGACGGCCGCCATCGAAAACCGCGAGGACCTGGCCCGGGTATACACGCCCGGGGTGGCCAAAGTCTGCGAAGCGATTCACGCCCAGCCGGAACTGGCCCGCCGCTACACGGTGAAATCCAATACCGTGGCCGTGGTGACAGACGGCACCGCGGTGCTCGGCCTGGGCGATATCGGGCCGCTGGCCTCCCTCCCGGTCATGGAGGGGAAGGCCGCGCTCTTCAGGCGTTTCGCGGGCGTGGATGCCTGGCCGGTGCCCCTGGCCACCACCGATACCGAGGAAATCATTGCGGCGGTGCGAGCCATCGCCCCTGCGTATGCCGGTATCAATCTGGAAGATATCTCCGCCCCGCGCTGCTTCGAGATCGAAAAACGCCTGCGCGCGGAACTTGATATCCCGGTCTTCCACGACGACCAGCACGGCACCGCCGTTGTGGTGCTGGCCGCCCTCATCACCGCGCTGCGTGTGGTTGGGAAAAAACCCGCAGACGCACGCGTGGTGGTATGCGGAATCGGCGCCGCCGGCACCGCGATTATTCGCTTACTACTGGAATACGGGGTGCGGGACATCATTGCCGTGGACCGCGCCGGCACTCTCGGTCCCTTCCGCAGCGAAATCAACCCCGGTCACGCCTGGGTTGCGGGCCGCACCAATCCCCGGCAGATCGACGGCGATGTGCGTGCGGCCCTGCAGGGTGCGGATGTGTTTATCGGCGTTTCCGGCCCTAATATTCTCGACGGCGCAGCTCTGGACACCATGGCCAAAGATGCCATCGTTTTCGCCCTGGCTAATCCCACCCCGGAAATTGCTCCCGAAATCGCGCGCGAGCACGCCGCGGTGGTGGCAACTGGCCGTTCGGACTACCCGAATCAGATCAATAACGTGCTGGCTTTCCCCGGGATCTTCCGCGGTTTGCTCGACGCTCATGCCACCGAGGTCAGTGACACGATGCTGCTGGCCGCGGCTAAGGCGCTCGCTGATCTGGTCGGGGAGGAAGCGAATCCGGATTACATCATCGTTTCTGCCTTTGACGAGCGGGCTGCCGCTGCGGTGGCGCAGGCGGTTCGCGAGAGTGTGGCAGCTGTCTAGGAAACTCCGACGCGGTTCCCTCGGGTGTGTGGTGGGTGTCTCTCTGGTTTGATTTGCGTCTAGCGGGGTGGGCTTGTAAGCTTGTTATCCGTCGCCGAGAGCCCGGTAAGGGCCCGGAGCGGCAAACAAATCCCTGTGAGTGGCCAAGGCCACGAGCTTCCCGGTTTGCTGGGAATGCTTGGTGGTGGTAGGCTAACGGGGTTGCTCTTCTTGAGCGTGAATGATTCTCCCTGGATCAACCAGTCTGTTTGATGTGGATGGTTGGTGTGGGGTGTGGATATGGTGTTTGGATGCTTAATAGCGTGTCTGACTAATATATTTTTTACGTGAATTTTTTGTTCACACAACCGGGCCAGGTTGACTGATTACTGATTGTTGGTTTCCTGGTGGTTGTGTGGGTGTGTGCAAGGACAGTTAGCACGCCAACAATGAAGACTGGATGCATTCGTTTGTTATATGTGGGTGTGTTTGGTTTGTTTGTTGGTGGTGTTTTTGTTCTTGTTATTTATTTTTTTGTTGAGCTAGATGTTGTCTTGCTCTTTACAGTTTTTTGTGGAGAGTTTGATCCTGGCTCAGGACGAACGCTGGCGGCGTGCTTAACACATGCAAGTCGAACGATGAAGCCTGCAACTTGTTGTGGGTGGATTAGTGGCGAACGGGTGAGTAATACGTGGGTAACCTGCCCTCCTTTTTGGGATAAGCCTTGGAAACGGGGTCTAATACCGAATATTCTGGCGCTCTCGCATGGGGGTGTTGGGAAAGCTTTTGTGAAGGGGGATGGGCTCGCGGCCTATCAGCTTGTTGGTGGGGTGATGGCCTACCAAGGCGGTGACGGGTAGCCGG
>NZ_JBOZCJ010000011.1:0-60430 GCF_051265215.1 Actinotignum stranguriae | reverse complement strand
CCGTTACCCACCCCGCGTTCGGTGATGAGTTCGGCCATCCACATGATGAGGCCGGTGCCGCGTCGGCACACCCCGGACGTAGATAGGGCAATTTAGTTATTAGGATTCAGTGCTGAGCCGCAGGGCATAGCTACGGCCCGAAGTCCCACCACTAGCCGTGGCATTTTCCTGGGTATCCACCCGGATGGTATCCCCGTCATGAGCGTCACCTGCGAGGATCATGCGGGCCAGCTGGTCGCCGATTTCCCGCTGGATAAGCCGGCGTAGCGGGCGAGCCCCGTAGGCCGGATCGTATCCGTCCATCGTCAGGTAATCGCGCGCCGCCGGGCTCACATCCAGATGCATCCGCCGCTCACCCAGCCGCTGCTCCAACTGCGTGATTTGCAGATCCACGATCTTGCCAATTTCCTCCATGCTCAGCGGATGGAAAACAATGACGTCATCCAAGCGGTTCAGGAACTCCGGCTTGAAGTGCGCCCGCACCGCAGCCATGACCGTGTCATATTGGGCCGCCGCATCCATAGTGGGATCAGCCAAAGCCTGAGAACCCAAATTCGAGGTCAAGATAAGGAGGGTATTGCGGAAGTCCACGGTACGGCCCTGGCCGTCCGTGAGGCGCCCGTCGTCCAAAACCTGGAGCAGAATATCGAACACATCCGGGTGGGCCTTTTCCACTTCGTCAAGCAGAATCACCGAGTAAGGCCGCCGCCGCACCGCTTCGGTGAGCTGGCCACCTTCCTCATAACCCACGTATCCCGGAGGTGCCCCGACCAGCCGCGAAACCGAGTGCTTTTCGGCGTACTCCGACATATCGATACGCACCATGGCGCGCTCGTCGTCGAACATAAAGTCCGCCAGCGACTTCGCCAATTCCGTTTTCCCCACACCTGTAGGCCCGAGGAAGAGGAAGGAACCATCGGGCCGGTTCGGATCCTGCACCCCGGCACGCGAACGGCGCACCGCATCAGAAACCGCCCGCACCGCATCCTGCTGGCCAATAAGGCGATGCCCGATCTCCTCCTCCATATGGAGGAGTTTCTCCGTTTCGCCCTGCATGAGTTTACCCACCGGCACGCCCGTCCAGGCCGCCACCACTTCAGCAACTTCCTCAGAATCCACCCGCTCAGCAATCATCGGTTCATGATCGCGAGCCTGGCCATCCGCTTCAGCAGCTTCCGCCGCGGCAATCTGGCGTTCTACATCAGGAATATCACCGTTTTGGAGCCGCCCGGCATCCTCATACCGGCCCTCGCGAACCGCTAACTCAAACTCGGTGCGCAACTCATCAAGCTTGACCCGCAAATCACCCACCCGGTTGCGCCCGGCCTTCTCATTTTCCCACCGAGCCGTCAAGGCAGCTAATTCTTCTTTGCGATCCGCCAATTCCGCACGGATGGTTTCTAGGCGGTCGGCGGTAGCTGCGTCGTCGTCCTGAGTTTCAGAAAGATAGGACTCCTCCATCGTGAGGCGATCCACCTGGCGCTGCAACACGTCGATTTCCTCCGGGGAAGAATCCAATTCCATGCGCAGGCGCGAGGCCGCTTCGTCAATAAGATCAATGGCCTTATCGGGAAGCTGACGGCCGGTAATATACCGATTCGAGAGCTGCGCCGCGGCAACAAGAGCACCGTCCGTAATTGTTACTTTATGGTGTGCTTCGTATTTCGGGGCGATGCCACGCAAAATTGTGATGGTATCTTCCACCGAGGGTTCACCCACGAAAATCTGCTGGAAACGGCGCTCCAAAGCCGGGTCCTTCTCAATATTTTCGCGGTACTCATCCAGGGTGGTAGCACCAATGAGCCGCAATTCCCCGCGCGCGAGCATCGGCTTGAGCATATTTCCGGCATCCATGGCGCCTTCGGAACCGCCACCGGCCCCCACGATGGTATGGATCTCATCAATAAAGGTAACGATTTCACCCGCTGCCTCCCTGATTTCATTCAGGACAGCCTTGAAGCGTTCCTCGAATTCACCGCGGTATTTTGCACCGGCCACCATTGCGGCCACATCCAATTGAATGAGCCGCTTACCGCGCAAAGATTCCGGCACATCGCCATTGACCATGCGCTGCGCCAAACCCTCCACAACGGCGGTTTTCCCAACACCCGGTTCCCCGATGAGCACCGGATTATTCTTGGTACGCCGAGAAAGGACCTGGACCACGCGGCGAATTTCGCTATCGCGGCCGATCACCGGATCCATTTTCCCTTCCCGAGCCATCGCGGTGAGATCCTGACCGTATTTCTCCAGGGCCTGGAACGTGCCTTCCGGATCCGCGCTATCCACCTTCGAGGTGCGCACGCGCGGCAGGGTAGCCCGCAGCGCCTCATGCGAGGCGCCCGCGTTCCGGAGGATCTCCCCCGCCTGGGACTGCGAAGCTGCAATCGCCATGAGGAGATGCTCGGTAGAAATATAGGCATCGCCCAAACTGGTTGCTTCCTTGCCGGCCTCCGAAATCACCCGCGAGAGCGGGCGCGAAGCCCCGGGATTTTGCACCGAATCCCCCGCCGAGCGCGGCAGCGAAGCCAGCGCCCCGGATACTCGCTCCGCGATCTCCACCCGATTAGCCCCCACCGCTTCGAGCAGGGCAAGAGCAATCCCACCTTCCTGGGCGAGCAGTGCGCTGAGAAGATGCACCGGCTCCACCTGGGGATTGCCCGCATCCGTCGCCGTGCGAATGGCCTGCGCCAAAGCTTCCTGCGACTTCGTTGTTAGTTTATCCATGACAACTCCTTACATCGGCGGCGGCTACCTGTTCACCACTTCGCCGATCCACTCATAGCAACGCAAGCTTTCTTGAGTCTATTCCACTCACGTTAGAAGATGTGGCAGTTGCGGGCACCAAGCCACGGAAACGCGGGCGCTAGCCTAATTCTCGGGCGCCGCGATAGATCAACTCCGCAATCGGCCCGATGTCACGGCTCAAGAAAAGCTCGCGCAGCGCATCCTGATACTCCTCGAAATACGCGGCCGGAATAGCTATGGCATCGTATCCGTGGGTCATGAGATACCCGGAAGCCATGAGCCGTGCGGTGCGCTTATTTCCGTCGAAGTAATACTGCGCGAGCGTAGAGGTAGCGAAAAATTGCACCGCGCTCCGCAGTGGATCGCTATCATCCAGACGCGCCAGCGAAGCCGTGAAAATCGCGTGCAGCGCAGCCGGATCCTGGGGTGCTTGGTAGTGCGTACCCGCCACGTCCACATTCCCGTGCTCCCCGCGGACCGCGCCTTCTCCCCGAAATACGCCGGAATCAATAAGCGAGTGGTAGGTGAGGGTGCGATGGATGCGGTTCTGGGTGTCCTCATCCATCCGGAACAAACCTGCCCGCACTAGATTTGCGACCAACTCATGGGCGGAAACCATCGCCGCCACATCCTCATCGCTGCGCTTCTGGCCGGGTAGCGGGCGTTCTTCGATCAGGGTCACGATCTCGGGGAGGATCATAGTTTTACCTTCCAGCGTGGCCATAGACCACACGTGTCCCGAAGTGAGATAGGCAAAGCGCTCGACCGCTTTTTCCGGCGTGCGGGGTGCAATCGCGGGTGCGGCAGGAGCGGGCAGTAGAAAAACGGCACTATCATCGCCTACAGAGTCCGACTGCCCGGTGGCGGCGTCGTCGTACCCTCGATACTGCCGCGACCCGAGGCTATACCGCGACATCATCTTCTTTTTCCTTAATCCAGGTGAGCGCCGCCGGCACGTCACCAACCGCGTACGTATCTACAACCGCGCGCCCGACCCCCACGTAATGTTTGAAGAAATCGATCCACTGCGCTCCCGCGCTCACATCCTCGTCAATCGGGAGCACCCACAGGGGCTGCATGCCGCCCCAGGTGGCAGCCGTTTTATCCAGACGATCAATATCGGCTTGCGGAATATAAAAAATAGGTGTGCCGCTCACCGCGTGATCCAGGCTCGCCGACAGCGCAAGAGCCCCAGAAATCCAATAAGTTTTTGTGATGAGCGCGAGGTTACGCAATAAATCTTTGCCGGTTTTATCGCTGTAGAGCAGCTGCCCGCCCCGTTCTCGCAGCGGCGCGGCCGGCGCACACGCGGCCAGCAACGACGCGCGATCATGGACGCGCCCGGTTTCCTCCAGCCGAGCCAGCTCGCCCTCATCGGTGGCGGTCAGGCGCCCCTCGATTGCGCGAGAGAAAAGACGTACTGCTGCGTTCGGCTCCATACCCGCTATCCTAGCGGCCGCGTGCCGCGTCGCATATTGCGGGGCCGCGCGGAGCCGCCCCGCGGGGCGCACCCGAACCCGCCCGCCTATACTGGATGAATTGCATACCGAATGGAGGAGGAGCGGTGCCGGAAGGTCACGCTATTCATCGTCACGGACGTATTCTCACGGCGCTTTTTGGCGGGGACGCCGTGGCTGCCAGTTCCCCGCAGGGGCGTTTCGCTGAAGGTGCGGCCCTGCTGGACGGATTGCGCGCCGGGCGGGCCCACGCCTGGGGCAAGCATCTTTTCTGGCCTTTCCTTTCCACTTCCGAACAAGCCGCGGCGGATGGTATTCCTACCGTTGAGCTCGGTGACCCGCAGGCCACCTGGCTCCATATTCATCTGGGGCTTTACGGAAAATGGGCTTTTGCGGGGCCGGGGGTGGCCGGTTTGCACGGTGCCGGGATTCGGGTGAGCCCCACCGAAGATTCGGGCATGCGCAAAACCATTGACGGCGGGCAAGATGGCACCACGCGCCTGGTAGAGGCCGCGCCTGCGGGTGGTCGCGATGGTCTACCGGAAGACAATATTCAAGTCCTGGGAGAATTGGCGACGACGCCGACAACTCGCTTGCGCCTCGCCGGGCCGGAGGCGGTTGCCCAGCTCACCGGCCCGGCCCGCTGTGAGATTCTCAGCGGGGAGGAAGTCCTGGGGGTGATTGCGCGGCTCGGCCCCGATCCTATTCGTAATGAGGAGGGTGACCGGCAGCGATTCGTGGCCGGGGCGCGCCGCCGGAAAATCCCGGCCGGCCAGGTGGTGATGGACCAGGCTGTTGTGGCGGGCCCGGGCAATATTTATCGGGCTGATTGTTTGTGGCGCACCGGGATTTCCCCGCTGCGGCCGGCCAATAAAGTTTCCGAATCCCGCTACCGCGAGCTGTGGGATGACCTGGTGCTGTGCATGGGCCGCGATGTGGATTCCGGGATTATTGTGACGATCCCGCCCGAATTCCAGCCCGACCCGATTCCCGAAGGCGATCCAGAGCTCTCACGCTTCGCGGTGTATCACCGCACCGGCCGCCCGTGCGTGCGCTGCGGCGCAATTATCCGGGAGGAACTCATGGCGGGGCGGCGCCTCTTCTGGTGCCCGGGCTGCCAGCGTTAACCCGCGGGTTTTCTGGGCGGGCGGGGACCACGCGATCTGCACGGTATCTGCTGCCGGGCCAATAATAAGCTGGGCTCGGCCCGGAATATCGCGGCGGGCACTCACGCCGCGATAGCGAAAATCTCCGGAGAGCAGGAATACTGCGGGGGAGATAGCCAGGAGTCGCCGCCACAGCGGGAGATGGCTGAGGTGTGCTGGCTCCGCGGTGGCGAGGATCAGGTGCCACCCGAGTTCTGCGGCATCTACGAGTACCTCGGCGAGGGGCGCGAGCGGAGAACTCTGCGGATCAAGAAGTTCGGCATCATCCACCATGACAATAATCGGTGCGGGTGACGGGGATGGCGGCGGGGCTGGTGACGAGGCTGGCTCGGTGTGGCCGGTTGCATCTGGAGTGTGGGGACGGTCAGCCGTGCTGTGCATTTGGGTGCGGCGGGCGGCGAGCACCTGGGCGAGGGCTTCCATATCCGCCCGGGCCTGCGTGGCGCTTCGGTAACTTCCCGCGATGAGTTCCGGCGGGAGGCACGTGCGCAGGTAGCCGTGCGGGTCAATAAGGAAGAGCCGCGGGAGCGGGGATATGTGCGCGAATTGCTGGGCGAGGAGGCGCAGCGCCGCGGTTTTCCCCGAACCCGCCTCCCCAATAATAAGAGCATGCCCGGTAGCGGCAAGATCAAGAGTGGCCGGCCCGCGGTTGCGGGCGCTCACTCCCACGCGCAGCGAATGTAGCGAAGGCTTGTGGAGGCCGTATCCCGCTTGTAGTTCCTGGTAGTCGAGGTGGGTGGGAAGTTCCCACAACTGGGGCGCGGGTGGCCCGGACCAGGCCACGCGAATCTCGGCGAGGAGATCACCCTGGCCGACGCCGGGTGAATCCGGGTGCGGGCCGAGTGAATCCGGGCGCGGCCGGGTGGTGGCGAGCAAAAAATGCTCCCCTGCCGGAGTTATCCCCCGGCCCGGGCAACCCACCGGCACAGTGGCCGCGCGCCGGTGCGGGGCATGGGAATCATAGGGATCAGCCAGGCGCAGCTCCAAGCGGGTGGTGAAAAAATCGCGCAGGTGCGCGGGAATCTCGGTGGGGCGGGCAGCCGTGGTAATAATGTGGATGCCGCTGGCCGGGCCGCGCTCAATAAGTTCCGTTAGTGGCTCATCCAGCTCGGGGCGTGCCCGCAGTGCCGACCAACCGCGCAGAAAAATAAATATTTCTCCGAAGGGATCGGGGCTCGGTGATTCCCCGCTGCGCGCGGCTTCGCGAGCGCGGAGCACGTTCCTCAGCTCGACCAATCCGGCGCGCATCCGCTCCGGCTCGGAATGATCGACCCGGAAACATATATGCGGAATATTAATAAGCTCGGCGAGCTCAGATCCCGAAGCATCACACAGCGCGTACTGTGCTTCGGCCGGGGTATATCCCAACGCCAGAACCCCTGCAACAGTCTGCAATGCTTCATCGCATCCGGCTCCCGGAGCACCGAGCACCAGAAGATGAGAATCCGCGAGATCAATATGGAGTGCTTCGCGGCGTTGCAGCAGCGGAAGATCGCGCTCGCCGAGCGTGAGCCGGAGCGGGGTGGCGCGCTGGCTCGGCGCATATATCCCAAACCGGGCTGAGGTATGCACCGCGATGAGCTCGGTGAGGTGGCGCGGGCGGGTGAGCGGCTCCAACCAGATCGGGTGGGCCCGCGGCCCGGCCCCGCGCAGCGGTGCGAGTGCCGCGGTGAGTGTGGATGGCCCGGTCTGAACCGTGCCCGCCCCGGAAGCTGCATGAGTGAGCGGGGCGGCTGGTGGCCCGGAGCTGCGTCGTCGTACCGAGGGGACTTGAGCCGGGCGGGCCGCGAGCGGCGCAGAAACATAAAACCCGGTGAAGCGATGCGGCACACCGCCGCAGGCAAGGAAACCGCAACCGGGCTGGGGTGGGAGGTGGGCGGCCTGCGGGGTGCCGATGACCGCGCGAGATTCGTGCTCGGAAAAAGTGCGCAGCGCGATGCGGTAGGACAGGTGGGAATCCAGGCCGCGCAACCGGCCTTCGTCCAGGCGCTGGGTGGCGAGCAGCAGGTGGATGCCGAGCGAGCGGCCCAGGCGGCCGATAGCGACGATGGTGTCGATGAGATCGGGGTGGTCGGTCAGGAGCTCGGCGAATTCGTCAATAATAATAAGGAGTGGTGCGAGAAGCGGGCCGCCATGGGCGCCGCGAGCGCGCGCTGCCTCGTATTCTCCCAGGTGAGAGTGCTGGCCGTGCTCGGCGAGCAGGTGTTGGCGGCGGTTCATTTCCCCGCGCAGGGTTTCCTCCATGCGCTCGCTCAGGGAGCTATCGCGTTCCAGGTTGGTGACCAGGGCCGCGGTGTGGGGCAGCTCGGCGAAAGGATGGAAACTCGCCCCGCCCTTGTAATCGATCAGGACCAGGTTGAGCTGTTCGGGCGAATGGGTGAGGCAGAGCCCGAGGAGGAGCGTGCGCAGCAGCTCCGATTTCCCGGAGCCGGTTGCGCCCACGAGCAGGCCGTGCGGGCCCATCCCGCCGGCCGCGGCCTCGTTGAGATCGAGCCACACCGGGGCGCCTTGCGGATCGAGCCCGAGGGGCACGCGCAAGGTGGCGGCCGGGCGGTGAGTTGGAGAAGGCGAGCCGGGGAGCTGCTGAGCGGGCGACGTGGCGTGCGGCGAAGCGAGTTGCGGCGTGAGGGATGGCAATCCGAGCAACTTCGCAAAACCCTGCACGCTGGTGGAATCCTGGGCCGCCGAGCCGCGAGCCCGGTAGAGCGCCCGGGCACAATAAGCCGCTCCGTCCAGGTCAAGCAGATCGGGAATCCCCGAGCGTACCCCGGTACTATCGGCGAGGCTGAGATGTGCGGGCTCGGCACCCTCCGAATAATCCACAAGTGCGACGAGGCTGCCGGGTTCGGGAAGCGGGCCCGCTTCATGCTGGGCAGGCCAGTCGCGTGCGAGCACGCAGGGTTGATCAGCCGGGCCAGCTTCTTCCGGATGCGATTTTTCGCGCTCTGGTTTGTCCCGGACATGCAAAGTGAGGTGGGACGAGGAACCTGGGCAATCACGCTCCCCGAAAGGCCCCTTAATAATAAGGTGTATGGCCTTTCCGAGCCCCGCCTCCGAGACGGCGTACGGGGGCAGCCAACTGAGCCAGTCCGACTCGGCCGCAGGCACATGATCGCCCGAGATAATAGCGAGATCACCAGGCGGAACGCTCGCCGCGAGCTGGCAGAGGAGGGCCCGCACCCAGGCCCAGGCCGCCTCCCCGCTCACCGTCACGGTGGAATACGAGGGCAGGTCGAGGAGTGCGGGGCCGGGGATCGGGCGCTGCACCTCCGTGGCACAGCGGTCCCGCGCCCGGCGGGCGGCGTCGTCGCGCTCCCCCGGAGGGTCCTCCGCAAGCGTAACGGTATACGGCGGCGCGAGCAGCGCCTGCCCCACCCGGATCGGGCCCGGTGGCGGTGGCATGCCGCGGGCCAGGCGCAACGGGAGCACGAGCGGGGCCGGATAACGTTGCGCTTCTTCGCGAGCACAGGCCTCCAGTATGCGGGCAGCTTCGGCTTCGCACCTGGTCAGGGCGGCGAGGTAGTCGCGCCGCGCGCCGTCGCGTTCCCCGGCGTTGCGCCGCAGCCCCAGGCCCACGTTGAGCAGCGTGAGCGCGAGCATGAGAACCCCCAGCGTTCCCATGAGGAGAAGCAGGTTGAGAGAGCGCCGGGTAGTGGACGTGAGAATCACGAGCATCACCACGGACAGCAGCGCGGGAAGGAACATGACGGCGCTCATTTTCTGCCCGCTGCCGCGATAACACGCGGGCGGCGCGGGAATGCTCAGGCCTTCCATGGCTCCTCCTTTCGCGAGCGCGCTCTCCTTGCGGCACACCCTAGCGGGGGTCCGGATTCTTGGCGAACCGTTATCCACAGCTTCGGTACGACGACGCATTTCTCTCGCAAAGAGCCAGCTGGGCTTGTGGATAACTCTCTGGCCTGTGGATGAGCCCTGGTCAGGTTGCGGCCTTCTTGATACCGTGCCCTCACCCCGCGGCTGCGGCGACATGAGCGGGCGGGTATGCCGAGCGGTATGCCGCGCGCCGGGCGGACGAGTGCTCGGGTAAGCGAGTGCTCGGGTAGGCGGGCGCGGTCACCTAAGAACGCAGAAAGGAGGGCATATGGCCGAAGAACTAGCAGAATCGCGCGGCGCGCAGCCGGCGGATATTGCGATTCCCGTCTGCGTGCATTGCGCGGGGCAGCGCGGCGAATTCGAGCTGGCCAGTTCGCTCTCACTAACGGCGCTTATTCCCGAGGTGCTGCGCCTCCTCGCCCCGGATTTTGCGGCTCCCACCTGGACGGTTCGTACCGCCACCGGGCAACGGCTAGATCCAAGCCTGCCGGCAGGCGGCCAGCTCTCCCCCGGAATCTGCCTTTTTATTGACAGACCTGCACCGCCCACGCCCCCGCGCAGCGACCCGGTTCTCAGCCGCATCCGCCATTCCACCCTGCAGGAGCGCGGCGAACTTTCCTCAGCCACACTCCGCAACTGTGCCACGGTACTGGTGGTGGTATGCGGGCTGGGCCTGGCCGGATATACCGCGCGGGCCGCGCTCCCCCACATGCTCGCCCTTCCCGTACTGGCCGGGCTCGCGCTTGTTTTCCTCGGTCTTGCCCGCGTGAATTGGGCGCACGCTCGCCGGCAGGGAAGCTCAGGTGCGAGCGTGCAGGTGCAGCTGGTGGTGTTAGCGCTACTCGCGGCCAGCGGCTGGACGGGGGCAGCCTGCGGATGGCGCGCGGCCCCGCTGGTTGTGCCAGGTGCGGGACCGCGTGGGATTGCAGCCGGGAGCCTTCTCCTTATCATCGCGCTGCTAGCCCGGGCGATAGTTCCCGTGCCGGGCGGCCGCAGTATGCTGCTGAGCTGGGCACTTTGTTTGGCGGGCTGGGGCGGCAGCACCCTGCTTCACGCCCGGCTTACCGAGCCGGCTGCCCTCGTGATCGTGGTGGCCCTGGTGTGCACGACCCGCCTGATTGCGCCGATTATCTTGCGGTTGAGCGCGCCCCCGCCGGAGGTGTCCGCCGCCGAAATAGCGGATTTACCGGCGGAGCACAGCCCGGAAAACTGGGCCCGCATTCTCATCCTCCGCGCCCTGGGCGGCGAAGCCGGCACGGTCTTCGTGATCGCCGCGCTGCTACCGCTGGCCTACCGCCCGGATATCCTCAGCGCGGCCATATGCGGCACGGCAGTAACTGTGCTCGGGCTGCGTGCCATAAGTATGCACGCCGACGCCGCGTTTGTACTTCGGCTTGTCTTCTTCCTTCTTCTTGATGTGGAGCTCTGCGTGCTGGCCATGCGGAATCCGGCAGCGCACGCAGCACTGTACCTTCTTGCTTGCCTGGTGGCTCCCGCACTGGTGAGTATTCCCGCTCTGTTCCTCGGGTATCGGAGCCCTCGGGAAGCCCCGGAAACCCTGGAGACCCTGGGTGCTGCCGAGCATCGGGGCCGCGGTGAGCGCTCCGAAGCCCAGCTTCTTCTCATCCGGCGGGTAGAGATCGCCGAGCAGATTCTTACCGCGCTGCTTGGAGCCGGGATAGTTATCGCGGTCAGCCCATGGTAAACGCACGCACGATTATGAGCTCCCGCCGTTTTCGGCGCCGCAGCATGGCGGGCGCGTTGTGGTGGGGGATGCCGGCTCATGAGGAAGCTCCCCGCCCGGGATTAGCCGGGCTGGCCGGAGCTCTTGGGCTTGCCCTGGTGGCCGCGGCTGGTACCGGGGCAGCGCGAGCGATCTCACCGCAACTTCCCGACGGCTGGGAAGATGGCGCTGTTCTCATCGCTGCGGAGAGCGGGGCGCGCTATCTCAGTTCCGGGGGAATTCTCCATCCCCTCACTACCTTGGCTGGCGCTTATCTTTTGTATCCGGAAGGCGTGGCGACACATGTGCTCCCGGCTGCCCGGCTCGCAGATGTACCGCGCGGGGCGCCCGTGGGAATTCCGGGTGCTCCCGATTCTTTACCGAACGCAGCGGAGCTGCGTGACCCGTGGCTGGTGGCCTGCCCCGCGACTGTTACAGATTCACGGGAAGCCAACAGAGAAAATACGCAGGGCACGGCCGCGCCGTTATCCCTGGCGGCCTCAGCCCCACTCCCTGAATTCGGTGGCGCGGTACTGGTGCGAACAACAAGCGGTTTGTGGCTGATTGCTGCCGGCCAACGCTACCGGGTGGATATACCGGAAGCCGCTTTCCGTAGTGAATTTCCAGATGTGCCGGTGCTTGAGGCGCCGCCGGCGTGGGTGGAACTCTGGGCTGAAGGCCGGGCTCTCACGCCGCTCAGCGTTCCCACTGCTGGCGAGCCGGTCGGTTATTTTCCCGGTATCGGGGAGGCACGGGTTGGTGACCTGGTTGTTTTTGGCGGAAGTGACGGCACCCGCACCTGGTTCCAGATCAGTTCGGGCGGGGTGCTCGAACCGCTCTCCCCCACCGCTTTCCATCTGTATCGGCTCTCCGAGCACAGTGCCCGGGCGCGGGTATACGCTCTTGATCCGGCAGCTCGCGCCCATCTCACCTTTCGCGAAACCGGCCCCGGGGACGGCTGGCCCGCTGATCTCGGCGCGCTCACCGCTCCGGTTTCCGAACACGATTCCGCTATCGCTTCGGGCCCAACTCCCGTTGCCACACAGCCCGGCACCGCGCGGGTATGCGCGGCTTTCCACGCGGGACGCTCGTTCCTGGTGTACGCACCTGATTCCCCGCTGCTACCCAGCGGAGCTGCGCTCGTGGCCGGCACGGATGCGGGGAGTGCCACCCTTTTGCAGGGAAGCACCCTCGTAGATATCGCCGATCTTGACCAGCTGCGCCGGGCCGCGAATTGGGAAAACATCACTCCGCTTGAGATTCCGCCCGCCTGGCGCGCACTCCTTCCAGAGCCGGCCGCGGTTCTTTCCGGCGATGCGCTCTGCACCGGTCCTGGCGGTACCGCCCGGACCGATATTGCTGCCTGCACCCGGAACCGGCCGTGAATGACCAGACCCACAAGCCCGGGCCGGGGAGAGGATTTTTCCTCCCCGGCCCGGGCGGTGAGTGACATACGTTGGAGATAGTTAGTGGCTGGTTATCCCGGATTTAGCGGGTAGCGCTGGAACGGGAATTAGCCCGGTAGCGCAGGGTCAAGCCGCCGGCGAGCGCGGTGAGCCCGGCCAGGAGCCAGCCCGCGAGCGCCGCACCGGTGCGTTGCAGCTCCGGAGGCGCAGGCGGCGTAACCGGAGGAGTAGCGGGTGGCGTAGCCGGCGGAGTGGTGGGCGGAGTGGCCGGTGGCGTAGCGGGCGGCGTCGTCGGAGGTACCGGTGGTTCTTCGAAACGAACGGTCTGTTCGCTATCGAGCGGATCGGTGTGCTCGGAAATGAGCCGGTCGCCCAGGTACACCCATTCGAAAAGAACCACCTCGCGGCCAGCTAAAGCACTCGCATCAAAGTCCAATTTAATGCGGGCGCATTCGCTGGGAGAACCGGGAACGAAGTCGCTGACTTTGCGTACCGGGGTGCCATCCTTCCCGAGCACCGGCGTCCCATCGGGGAACATGGCGGCCGTTTCGATCCGGTAGGTTTCCCCGGGGATAAGTGCTCCGCTGAGCTCGCATACCTCATCGGTGATCACCGCGTCCGCGGTGGCGCTCAGAATCTGATCGCCGCCGGCACCATTTGTTCCCTCGGTACCATCGATGCCCGCCGAACCATCTTTGCCGCTGGCATGATCAGCAGCACTCGGAGCGCCATCCCGGGCGCGGGTGGCCAGGCGCGTGAAGGTCACCGTCTGGTTGGTATCCTTCAGGTCAGCATGCACGGCAATATCCCGGCCGTCCTGGCGCAGAGTTTCTGTTGCTACCACCTTGGTGCCGGCCAGAGTTGCGGCGTCGACCTCAAAAACCACCTCCACGCTACCGTTGGGGTGCTCGGGCACGAAACGGCTGGTGCTGGTGAGCTCGCTGCCACTGGTATCGCGCAGCGGCTGACCGCTAGCCGGATCCAGGAGCGCCCCGTGGACCTCGTATTCCTTACCGGGAATCAGGTGCTGATAAGAAACAGTATCCACCAGGGTGACGGTGCCGGTATTGGGTGCGATATGAGTGTCCTCGTGGTGCATGGTGGTGTGGAGGGACGGTTCGCGGGTCACCGTGAACTGCTCGGTCACATCGGTGACGCTGGTGGCCAGCGGCGCCGCCCGGTCATCGCCCGCGAAATCAGACACCACTACGTAGGTGCCCGGCAGGTTCTCCCCGGCCTCATCCTGTTCCATAATCCACGACGGATCACCCACGCTCGGATAGAAACCGTTGCGGGCGGGAAGTACCACCGGCTGCCCGATTTGGCGGGCGGCCGCGCGGTTCTCATCGGTGACCGCCTGGCCTTCCGGGAAGAACAGTAGGGTGTGGGTTAGCGTCTGAGTATCCGCCCCAAATCCAGCCCCGCCGGTGAAATCAGGATGGTTCGCGGGTAGGCCGCTCACCCACACATCATCGACCAGGTAGGTGCCGGACTTCGTTTGGCGAATAGAGAGAGCCGAATCGATCTTCCCGGGGTAGCGCACCGACGTTGTTTCATCGGCCAGCCCGAACGTATCCGACCAGCCGGCCTCGATCCAGGGCAAGAACTCGGCCGGTTGGTCCTCCGCGAGGACTTCCCACACCCAGGTGTACATTCCGGGCTTGCTCACCGGTTCGCTCAATTCTGCCCGGATCGGGCCCGGGCCTTCGGCCACCACCGTTACCGACCCGATTTTTTCCGAGCTGGCCGGGACCACGCCCGGCTCGGGAACGGCCGTGGGTGAGACATACCAGGCGGTGGCCCGGTAAGTAACCGGAATAAAGGGGCCATCCTCAAAAGAACCGTTGGTTCCCGGGCGGCGGCTCCATTCCCCATCCCGGAAATTCTCATCCGCGCGGGCCACGAAAGTATCGCTGAGGACCGTGCCGGTATCTACCACTTTCGCATCAGCCACATGGGACACCCCGAGAGGCCGGAAGGGGAATTCTTCCCGAGAAGTTTCCTCCGGAAGCCCGTAATGATCAGCCCAATCGGCGTGAATATAGCGGGAGTTCTCCCCCTGCTCGTTTTTGCGGACCTCCCATACCCAGGTGACGAAACCGCGTTTGGGGGTGGAAAGTTCCGCGGTGAGGGTCTGCCCCGGGCCGTTGGCCTGGACCGTGACCGAGCCCAGGACCTCGGCTCCTTCAGGAACGATATCGCTGCGCTGCGGGGAGGTGCGACCCGCCCAATAGGCGGTAGCCCGGTAGGTAACGGGCACATTTTCCCCCTTTACCTGGCTCCATTTTCCGTCCCCGTAATCCTCCTTGACGGCGGTGGTGAGAGTATCGCGAATAACGCCGTCGGTATTAATAGGACGGGTGCTGACCTTCGAGGTGCCAAGCGGCTGGAAATCATAAATAACTTCCCAGGTGCGCCCCGGAACCTTGCGAGTGAGAGGATCGCTGACCGGGCGGTGGCCGTAGGTGATGGTGTCTTGGACAGTGCCATCAGCCCCGAAAATAGTCAGGGTGGTACGAACCGGGGTATCGAAAACGGCTGTGTAGCTCACCTGGCCATTCCCGGTGGCCGACCACGCCAGCTCCAGCGGCTTACTATCAGTCACCCCGCTCCAGGTTGTGCTTCCGCTCGCATCAAAAACTGCCGGGCCGGTGAGGGTAATAACCACGGGAATTCCGGGCAGCCACGCCTCGGAATCATCCGGGTGCACGCCGATACCGCGGATGGCACCGCTGCGCTCCCCTTCGCCTTCCACGATTCCGCTCACGTAGCCGACGGCGGCGCTGGCGCGCGCTTCTCGCACGTAGCTCTGGGCCCGCTCCTCAATATCAGGACGCTGGGTGCGCACCGCCTGCACCAGTTCGTTCACGGTCTCTTGGGCCCGCCCCGGACGCCCCGGGTATTCCTTTTCGAAATTAACGTGGATGAGGTAGCTCAACGCAGCAAGGTTGAGGTCATCCGTGGTATTTCCTTCATAGCGGTTGAGCAGCCAGGCCATTTGCGGGGTGCTCAGCTGCAATTCCCCCGGCCCGAGCGCCCGGGATTCGGTAAGAGTCGTAATATCGACCATTTCCCCGGGGCCAGGATCGGCATATTTCGCTTGGATACACCAGATGGGATAGCCTTCCACCGCCACCCCGTTAATTGATTGTGTTTCCGCGTAATGCGGGCCGAGGCGGAGGTGGCCAACAATGTTCACACCTTTAATTTCGATGCCGCGGCCAACAGAATGATCCCAATCGGCGCGCGCTCCGGCGCCGCCGAACAGACCGGCGCCCGCCAGAGCGAACACCATGAGAAAAGCAAGAAATACCCGAATCACATGTGGGGTGGATTTCGGGCCCGTGGTTATTGCCATGGTGGATACGAGTCCTTTCACAATATTATTTTTTGCATGACGAAATAGAGCCATGATGAAGCTGCATGCACGGCGAATGCGCATGCGTAACGAACATGGTGCGGGCAGAAAATGCGGGCGGGAAAATACCGCCGCTAACAGCCACTAACCGCCGCGCGCTACCCGAAGAGGCGAGCCACCGCCCGGTCAGCCGCGCGATAGTTCTGCGAAGCGCATTCCACCTGCTGGCCAATACGCGCGTAAATGTCATTCAGGGAGCGGGCCGCGGCATGCCAGCGCGTTTGCGCGGCTTCGTAGGCTGCCTGCGACTGCCCGTCCCAATCCGCCATCGCGGTGCGTATTCGCGCATCAAGCTGCGCGAGCACCCCCTCGATGCGGGAAGCGTGGGCAGTCATATCAGCCGCCCCCGCGGAGAGTTCCCCAAAATGAGCACGAAGCTCGGTCATAACAATCCTTTCTTTAAGTGTGCGGATATCCCGGGTGTGGGCGCTATTACGCCGCCGGCAGATCCCCGACTAGCGCGGCCATGCGGGAAAAATCCGCGCGGGTGGCCGCGTCTGTTTCAGCGACGGTGGCATCCGCGCGGCCCAGGCGCGCCCCGTAATCAGCCAGCAGAGCAAGCAGTTTTTCGCTGGCCGCGCGGTATTCCTCCAGCGCAGCGGCGAAAGCTACCGGAGCGGTACCCCGCCAGCCGGCATGCCAGGCGGCAATGCGGTCCATAGTTGAGTGCAGGTGGGCGCGCAACTCCTCCTGAGCCTGGGTAACGAGCGCGCGAACGGTGAGAATCGAATCATGAGCGACCCGCAATTGTGCGGTGGATACAGCCATACATCCCCCTGAGGTACGTAGGTGGTGGCGCGCGGGTGGTGAGAGTTCCGCGCTTCGGACGCCGGCCGGTGAGGACCGGTGTTCCCATAGTGGCTGATAAAAGTGGTGCTTGTCGAGAGGGAGAAAATGTTATCCACAGGCGCGAGCCCGGCGGGCGTGTCACCCACAGGCAGGCCGGATTTCACCGGCCTAGCGACCCCGTGCCCGGCAGCGCCGTCGTACCTCACTACCCTGTTTCAGGGCGACGACGCCGCGCCGCTTCCGCGGCGCCCTATCCGGCGCTACAGGAAATAAGCCACCAAAGCGACCATCGAAATAACGAAAGCGATGCCGATAATGGTGGCGCGTTGCCAGAAGAGGCGACGGCGCGGGTAGTAGCTCTGCCCGGGCTGGTAGCCGCCGAAATCATAGCCGCCGCTCAGTTCTTCTTCGGATTCGATAGCGGGATCTTCCCCGGTGGCACTGCCGCGCTGCTGGTCATCATGCCGGCGGCCGAATTGGCGTTTCCTCACGGTTTCCTCCGTCTCCGGGTGGCTGGCTCCCGGTAGGAATATGGTAGTGCATCCATATGAACATGAGGGCTACTATCCTGGACGTATGTCGTCGAAGAAAAATAAGCCGGCCGGGACTCCGGCCCTCCTCGCCCTGGAGAAATCCGGCGTGGAGTTCACGATTCTTGAGTACGAACAAAGTTTGCATCACGAGCACGGATTCGCCCTCGATTCCGCCGCTGAGCTGGGGATGGATCCCCGTGTTATTTTCAAAACCCTGCTGGCGCGGGTGGATGGGAAGGCGGTGTGCGCGGTGGTGCCGGCTGCCGCCATGCTCAATCTCAAGTCTCTGGCGAAGGCCGCGGGCGGCAAAAAGGCCGCAATGATGGATCCGCATGATGCCGAGAAACTCACCGGCTACGTGACCGGGGGTATTTCGCCGCTGGGTCAAAAACACCGCAGCCCAATTTTTATTGATGCCTCGGCACGCGAACTGGAGGCGATGGTGGTGTCGGGCGGGAAACGCGGACTCTCGGTGCGGCTAGCTCCCGCGGATCTAGCGGCCGCGGCCCGCGCGACGTTCGCGCCGGTCGCTGATTTTAGCCGGCATACTTAGGCCGGCCCAGCTTCGAGAGCCGCCACGTCCACATACCAGGGCCCGCGGCGCAGCGCCTGAATATCCAGCTGCTCCGCGAAGTCCGCGGCCGTGCGCACCTCCAACCCCAGCGAACGCCCGATGAGCGCCAGCACATCAGCTGCGCTCCAGCCGTATTCGGCGAGCGCCCGCATGGTCACGGCCCCGTCGCGTTTGGCCAGGCGCGCGCCGGCCTGGTTGAGCACCATGGGAACATGCCAATATTCCGGGGTGGGCGCCCCGAGCAAACGCTGCAAATACACCTGCCGGGGCGTGGAGGGCGCCAAATCCGCCCCGCGCGTGACCTGGGTAATATGCTCAAGCGCATCATCCACCACGGAGGCAAAATTGTAGGCGTACCGACCATCGCCACGCCGAATCACAAAATCATCGACGACGCCGCTCACTTCCCCGCACACCTCATCGTGAATACTCAGTTCTTTCACCTCGGTGCGCAGCCGCAGGGCCGGCTGGCGGCCCACCGCCGCAAGCTTGGCGCGCCCGGCCCGACGGCCGGCCGCGCTCAGGTCCCGGCAGGTGCCCGGGTATACCCCGGGCGCCCCGTGGGGCGCCCGGGCGGCGTCGGCTAAATCACGCCGGGTGCAATAGCACTCGTAGAGCAGTCCACGTTCCCACAGGGACGCGAAGGCGGCGTCGTACCCCGCGGTGCGTTGGGATTGGATCTGGACCGGGCCGTCCCAGGTGATGCCAAGGGCGCGCAGGTCCGCGAGCTGGCGCTCCTGGAACTGCGGGCGGGACCGTTCGTCCATATCCTCCACGCGCATGAGGAAACCGCGCCCGCTGCGCCGGGCCAGAGCCCAGGCGAGGAGCGCGGTGCGGAGATTCCCGAGGTGCAGGTCTCCGCTCGGCGAGGGTGCGTACCGGCCGTACTCCACGGTTTAGGCCAGCGAACCCATCGGATCCCAGGCGGGCAGCACTTCCGGTTCGGTTTCCAGCGCGGCCAGCAGCTCGGCGGAAAGGCGATCCTTGGTGACCGCAACTTCGAAAACGTGCTGGTCGAACCAGGAATCGTTCATGGTCCAGAAGCCCTTATCGGCGTGCTCATCGCCCCAGGAGTTTTCGATGCGCCAGCGGCGCGGGCTGCCATCTTCACGCAGGTCAACGCCGGTGAACACCATGGCGTGCGTCATCATCGCTTCGCCGTAGTAGAGCTCATCGGCCTTCGAGAGCGCCAGGTCAATCCCGTAGGTGCCTTCGTAATCGTAGAGCTGGCCGTCCCAAATACCGCGTTCGCGATCCGACTGCTTGCCGGTATCGCACCCCATCCACACGGGCTGGCCGTCCTTGAGGGTGGCGATGGTGGCTTCGCGGATGACCTCGATGGGAACATTGAGGTAGGTGACCGGCTTGGCGCCCACCACATTGCCGAGGCGATCCACGGTGTAGAGCTTGCCGTACTCATTACGCGGATCGTTGACGATGCACACGTACTGATCCAGATCCGGCAGGTACTTCTGCGCGAATTCCACCGGGGTCATCTTCCCTTCGCGGTGGAAGTTCCCCTCCTCATCTTCGTACTGCCACACAAAGCTTTCCGGCGGGGTGCCCAGGTGAATCGCGAGCACCCGGTAGACCTGCCCCATGAACTTTTCGCGCACGGCTTCGCGCTGGCCGGCTTCAGCCTCGCGAATATCGTGGGCGGCGCGGCGTAGCAGCATTTCCAGGGTGCGGTTCATGAGCTGGGTATTGGAGGAGGATTCCGTTTCCGGCATCGCGAACTTCGGGCAGGCCCCGTACTTGTCCACCAGGGCCACGAACATATTCCACTGCCCGCCGTCCCCGATGGGATCGGACAGCAGGTAGTGCACGGTGCGGTCATCGACCGGGCGGTCCGCCAGCTCAATCATGGAGGTGAGGAAATAATTGGCTTTCTCCAGCTTGTCGTAGAAATGCTGGAAGGACTGGGAGAACTCGAAGTTCTTCAGGCCGGTGGCGCGATTGACGAGCATCTTCAGCGAGCTGAGCCCGGAGAAAAGCCAGCAGCGCCCGGACTTCTTCTGGTTATTCACCTTCCAGGTGTCCACCTTCACCGACATGGACGGATCAATCGCGTTAATAACATCGCGATCCTGGGCGACCTTCGTGATCGAGGTCTGGGTGACGGCGTTCTGGACGATGCGAGCGGTGCGATCCGCCGCGAAATCCTCCGCAAACTTCTTCACCATATCGGTCTCAAGTGCCTGGGCCATTCATAACTCCTTCATTGTCGTAACTGTGCCAAGGTCCCTCACTATGCTACCTTGCAGGCGCAGGCCCGCCACGGGCATGTGTCCCGAAAGGTTATGTATGCGTTTTTCGATTGGTCGTTTCGGTGCGCCTCATCGTTCCGGTGCATCTGGGAACCGCGGCCGCGCATCCGGTGCTCCCGGTGCTTCCGAGCGCGCATCCGGCGCAGCTTCCCCTTCGCCGCACCGGCGCATGTGGAACGTGATTGCCGCGCTGCTGGTGGTCCTCGCGGTGGCGCTCATCCAGTTGTGGCGCGCTGATTCGGATTCCGCTCCGGCTCCTGGTGGTGCTGGCAGCGCGAGTGGCGCGGCGGGCAGCGCGAGCGATGCGAGCAACGGCGAACTCACCGCGTCCGAGGCACTTTCCGCACTCAAGCTGCTGCCCGGGGGCCGCCCCGATTCCGGGCACGGGTATTCGCGCGCCGAGTTCTGCCTGGGAGATGGCTGGCCCGATACCGACGGAGACGGCTGCACGGTGCGTAACGAAGTGCTGCGCCGCGATCTCGCGGGAGTCACATTTTGGTCGGGGAAGTCCACGCCGCCGGGCTGCGTCGTCGCCACCGGAACCCTCCGCGACCCGTATAGCGGAACGGTGATTTCTTTCGACCGCGCCCGCGCGCCCGAGGCGGTAACGATTGATCATGTTGTCGCGCTTTACGATGCGTGGCGGGCCGGGGCGCAGGATTGGGACGCGGATACGCGCGCGCAATTCGCCACCGACCCACTCAATTTGCTCGCGGTCTCTGGGGCGGCGAATAAGGAGAAGGGGCACGCCACCGCCGCGCAGTGGTTGCCGGATAACCCGGCTTTTGTGTGCGAATACGCCGCGCGGCAGGTGGCGGTCAAGCGTGCGTACGGGCTTCGGGTCGACGACGACGAACGTCACGCCCTGCACGAGGTGCTATCCGATTGCGTCCGGTAAGCCGAGGTTGCGGGTGGGGCTGTGTTCCGAGGCCAGAACCCCGCTACCGTACCCGATTACGCGCTCTGCAAGGGTTGAATATTTTCTAGCTCATCCCCTAGCGCATCTAACTCCTTCTCCAGGTCATAGTGGGTTTGCAGATTGATCCAAAACTGAGCACTGGTCCCAAAGAAACGCCCCAACCGCAACGCGGTATCCGCGGTGATCCGACGCTTCCCATGCACAATTTCATTGATTCGACGCGGAGGAACCTCAATGGCAATCGCAAGTTTGTGCTGCGTAATATCCAACGGTGCCAGGAATTCCTCTTCAAGGATTTCTCCCGGATGAATCGGGGGAATCTTGCTAGTCATGATACCTCCCTAGTGATAATCAACTATTTCAACTTCGCTTGGACCTTGTGGCGTCCAAAGAAAACAGATACGCCATTGATGGTTAATTCTGATGCTGTACTGACCAGCACGATTACCCTTAAGAGCCTCCAAACGGTTACCTGGCGGTACCCGCAGCTCATCGAGTTCCGTTGCCGCGTCGAGCAGCATCAGTTTCATGAGCGCCTTCCGTGCTATTCGAGAGTCGAGTCCCTTAACACGCTCTCGCCAATAGAGACGCTCTGTGTCCCGATCTGCGAACGAAGCAATCACAAAATAAGAATATAACGCCACACGTTATTAACGCAAGGCGTTATATCCTGAGAATTTCTCCCATACAACGCGGGTGGGTGCTGGAACTCGCGGTCCCGGCACCCACCCGTGTTGGTAGCAATATGGAGGTTAGCGGCGCACCGTTGGGGTGTCGGTACCGTTACCGTCCCAGTCTCCGATGAAGAGCTCATCGCTTACCCGCCCGTACGGGAGGGTGTGATCAGCGTTTCCGCTCACCAGGGAGTTATTGACGTGGATGGTATTGCCGCGGCGAATCGAGAGGGTGTCCCGGCCATCGCCGTCGAAATCTCCCGCGAGGGTGGCATCCCCGGCCCGGCCGTAGGAGAAGGAGGTATCTGCCGCGCCGCTGGCCAGGGAATTCTTCACATAGAAGACATTCCCACGCCGCACCGCAAACGTATCAACACCATCACCATCCCAATCACCGACCAGGACCTCATCACCGGCCCGGCCATAAGAAAACACGCTATCCGCTTCGCCACTGGCCAGGGAATTCTTCACGTAAAAGACATTCCCACGCCGCACCGCAAACGTATCAACACCATCACCATCCCAATCACCGACCAGGACCTCATCGCCGGCCCGGCCGTAGCTGAAGACGAGGTCGGCCACGGTGGCTTGCCAGGTATTGGATAGGTAGAACATATTGCCAGTTGTCGGTGCGGGCGCAGGTACCGTCGGTTCCGGCGCGGGCGTGGTTGGTTCAGGCGCCGTCGGTTCCGGCGCGGGCTTCGTGGGTTCCGGCTGAGTAGGCTCCGGCTGCGTCGGTTCCGGTGCAGGCTGAGTAGGTTCAGGCGCGGTCGGTTCCGGCGAAGTGGGAGTCGGCTCCGGCGCAGGAGCCGGATCTTCCTTCTCCGGAATCACCTTGAGCCCGACCTTGAAGGGGTCGTGGTCCGAGGAGCGGAAAGCGCTCTCATCCCACAGATTCTTGATGTTGTAGTTGTAACGGGAGTACTCCAGGGCCACCGACTCGGGGGAATTGATATTCCACACCTGCCCGCCGGTGGCGAGCTTCGCGGCGGCGGGATTGGCCAGCACGTGATCGAGCGAGCCCACCAACCCGGAGAATTGGTAGGTGTAGGAATCCGGCTGGAAATGCCCGTGCAGATTGGTGTAGCCGGCCTTCTCAAAGACCCGGATCGGGTCCTCCTTCGAATAGGAGTTGAGATCCCCCACCACAAACACCGGCTTATCGGCAAACTCCGCAGCGATCCAATCGCGCAGCGTCTCGGCCTGCTTGGTGCGCAGGAGGTTGTTATTGCCCTGGTACACATCCTCGTCATTCGCGATCTTCTTGGATAGCGAACCTTTGGACTTGAAGTGATTGGTAATCACCACGAACTCCGGGCCCACGCCTTCGCCATCCACAATCGCCTGGAAGCTTTGCGCCAGCGGCTGGCGCGCGGTCCCGGTATACCACTCGCTATTGAGAATCTGCGAGGGACCCACCGCCCGCACCTTATCTTTCTGGTAGATAAAGGCAAGGCGAATATAGTCCTCGTTCTCCCCCACTTTCGCCGGGGAAGGCACATAAGCCCAGCGCTCGGCCTGCGCGTCCGCATTGAGGGCCGCCACCAGGGCCCGCACCGCAGTATCGCGATCCCCGCCGGAGACCCGGGCGGTATTCTCAATTTCTTGCAACCCCAGCACGGTGGCATCTAGCTCGTTAATGGCCCGCACAATCTTGCTTTGCTGGCGCGCGAAAGACTCCGGGGTATAGGCCCCGCGCACCTTGCACCGATTCGCCGCGATGGGATTACCTTCGCGGTCGGTATAGGCCCGGCAGCCCTTCTCATTTTCGCCGAGGCTGGTGAAGTAGTTGAGCACGTTGAAGGAGGCGAGAGAAATATCCCCGCCCAAATTCCCGGGGGCCGCCGCGCGGGTGTTCTCAAAAGTGACCACCTCGGTGGAGCGATCCGTGCCATCTTCCAGCGTCACCGGGAAGCGCGGTTGCAGCTTCCAGGAATTATTGCGGAAGTCCATAATGAGCCCGCCCTGGAGAGTCGCAGCGGCGCCCACTCGCACCGGCGCGGCCTGCGCAGCATCGCCGGCCGCATTATCCGCGAACAGATAGGGCACCGGCACATTCGTTTGGGCATTGCGCCCAAAGTAGGCCCGCGAGCGCCCATCATCCACAACCAGCACATTCGCCGCGTTATAGGCATCCAGGGCCTGTATCTGCTCGGGGTTCTCGCTCGGGTTGAAGCGTTCGCTGGGCTGCCACAGCGGCTGGGTGCCGCAGGCCAGGCCCACCTCACCGTACTGGTTGGTGGCATAGTTATTAGTCACCGTGAGCGGCCCGGTCACGCGCACGAGCATGCCCTCCACCGCTTCGCGCTGCGCCGCCGTGGCATTGCAGGCAATCTCAACCGGCTCAATCGCCGCCGGCTTTTCCTCCAGCGCGGTAATAGCAGCAGCATTAATTTCGGTCAGCCCGTAAAATTCGGTGACCGTGCCGCGCACCTCCACATAGGCGCCGGCCTCCAGCTGGGCGGCCGCTGCCCCGTACACGAAAATACCGTGGGATGCATCAGCATGTTCCACCCCGGGCGTTTGGATATAGGCCCCGTTGAGTCCGCCTTCCGGGTAGGCCGCGGTCACGACGCCGCGCGTGGTCACCTCCTGCCCGGCGAGCGGACTTGCCTGCCCGCTTCCCTGAATTTGCGCGATAGTGACGAGCGCGGCCGGATCGCTTGTGCTTCCCGTGCCCGGCTCCGTTGTTGGCTCGGTGCCGGGGCCGGTGCTTGGCCCGGGTTGCGGCTGGGTGCCGGGATCCGGTTGGCCCGGGGTTGCGTCGTCGTTCGCACGTCCCGGCGTAGCCGGAACAACACTAAAATCGGCCGCATTATTATTCGTATCCGCGCCGTTGGGGATGCGGGAGGCGGAGTTCGCGGCCATCTGGGAATTGGAGCCGACGCGCGCCGCCTCACCTTCCGCCACGCTCGCGTTCCCGTATCCGACCAGGTCAATAGCGGTGGCGGGATCGGCTAGGGCCGCGTCAATACGCGACGACGGCGCCAGCACCACAATCCCGCCCTTGGCTCCGAGGTTGATCGGGGAGGTGGCCGCCTCCGGGAGCTGAACACCGTTGGACCCGTTCGATCCGGCGCTGACCACCAGATAAGCCCCGGCGTCCAGGCTGCCACTCAGGGCCACCTTGGAAGAAATGTTCTTCCCGTGGCTTGCCGAATAGCCCAACGTCAGATCGCTCAGGTCAATCGCCGCCGAGCTCGGGTTATACAGCTCAACGTATTTATGAGTGTAGGTGGATCCGGAGGACCCGCCCCGGGTGTAAATCTCATTAATGACAATTCCGGAACCGTCCGGCGCGGCGAACGCCGGGAGGAGGGAGACGCCGGGAACCATCAAAGCCGTGGCTGATAGTACCGCAACGCCCGCGAGGGCACGTTTTTTCACGTTGCGACCTTTCTGTGTGGTCCGCGCGTGGCGGGCGCGGAAAGTGCTTCACGCCTCCTCCACGTTAGCCCGGCCGCATCGCCAACTCTTAAACACCAGGTAAACGGGCGGTGACCAGGGCTCGCGGCGCTACACAGGCTCGTCGTCGAGCAACCCGGCGCGCGTCATATCCACCGCGACCCCGATACGCCCTTCCACCCCCATTTTCGCCACGATGGCGGAGAGGTGCGTTTTCACCGTGGATTCGGACAGGTGCAATTTCTCGCCAATATCGCGATTCGAGAGCCCCCGGGAAACCTGCCGGGCCACCTCGAGTTCGCGGGCGGTGAGCCGCGCGATTTTTTCCTGGGCGCGCCGGCGCGCGCTCACGGTGCGGGTCGCCGCCAAATATTCGTACACCTGCTTGGCCGCGCGCGGGGAGAGAGCGCCATCCCCGGCCGCCACATTGCGGATCGCCTGGAGGAGAACCTGGGGATCTTCCGATTTGAGAATAAACCCGGAGGCGCCGGCTTCCGCGGCGCGCACCGCTTCATCATCGGCATCCAGAGTGGTCACCACAATCACCTGGGGTGGATGCGGGAAACTCCGCAGTTGGCGCGTGGCCTCGATGCCGTCCATACCCCCGGGCATCGCCACGTCCATGAGCACGACGTCGACCTTCACCGCGGTGAGAGTTTCCAAAGCTTCGCGGGCCGTGCCCGCCTGCGCCACCACCTCACTATCGCGCTCCGGACTCAGGTTAATAATCTGTACCAGGAGACGGCGAACCATCGGGTCGTCATCAACGACCATAACGCGAATGGGTGAGGAAATCGGCACCGCGCTATTTTACCATTCCAGGATTGCCACCCCGGGCACTCCCGTCCCAGGGAAGGTGCACATCAACTGCGAAAACGCCGCCCGCGGTAGTGAAGCTGGCTCGCCCGCCCAGGGCCTGGGCTCGGGCCTGCACCCCGCGCAATCCCGAACCCGCCCCGTGCTCGCTTTCGCGTTGCTCCCCATCATGCGGAGCGGGCATAGCGTTGCGCACCGCAATATCGAGGCCCTGATCCGGCCCACCGCTCACCCGCACCCGGGTGGTTTCTTCCGGGGCGTATTTCACCGCGTTGGTGAGCAGTTCCTGGACGATACGGTAGCAGGCCGTGGTAAGCGCGGCCGGGGCACGTTCGGCATCCGTAATAAAAACATTGGCGACGACGGGATGCCCGGCCGCCAGCACCTTATCAATATGATCCGCTAATTCAGTGAGGGAACGCGGCGGGCGGTAGGCCGAGGAACTCGGATCACGCATGACCCGCACCAGGGAACGCAAATCATCGGTAGCCTGGCGGGAAGATTCCCGCAGCGACCGCGCCGCTTCCTCTAAGTCCGCATCCCCGCGCGCCAGCAATTCCAAGGAGCCGGCCTGCAGGCTCATAATGGCCAGCTGAGAGCCGATGGAATCATGAATTTCCCGAGCCAGGGCATCGCGTTCTTCTTTGCGGGTGAGCTGGGTTTCCAGCTCTTCGGAAGTGGCGGCGGAGGCTTGGAGTTCCTCGCTGGTGGCATCCAGGCGATGGTGGGTTTCCTGGAGTTCCGCGGTGGCGCTGCGCCACAGCCCCCAACCGATAGGGAGGAGCACCGCCACCGCGTAGAGCACCAGGAGCGGCACAATATTATTCGGGAAATCCTCCAGCGGATTCTGGTGGTTGAGGAAACCCATCACCCAGGAGGAGTTGTAATCTTTCCCGGTCAGTTCGCGGGCGAATTGCCAGGCGGTAATGAGGGCATACATGAGGCACACGCCCAAGGCGCGGCGTCGTCGCCCCCATGCACGCGCCCCCGCAAGATAGCGCGGCAGCAAAAACCCGACCACCGGTCCGATCGCACCCAAAGTAGAACACACGGCCGCAACCGCGAGCGCGCGGCGCGGGTAGCGTTCCCGGCGCGCCACCCACACGCCCGCCATAATGCAGCAGCACATCGATACGAAGATCCCGACTTCGTCGAGGGTGCCGAGCCAGCCAGGCAGCGCGCGGATTTTCGCGCGTTCAATCTGGTAGCCGACCCCCACGACCATGACGATATATATGGCGGCAGTTTTGAGATAGAAGGGGAGGGCGGCGAGCCCGCGCCGGCGCGCCGGACTCTGCCCCGCACGCGCCGCCGCACCGCTGCGTTTCTTCGGCGCGTAATCTGTCATGCCTGTGATTGTACGGCGCGCCCGCGCGCTTCAGAACCGCCGTTCGGCCCGCGAATGCCACCCGAAGGGATGAGGCGGGTCTGCCCAGGTGGAGGATGTGCGCGCCGCGCCGCGCTTCTACCCTGGAGGCGATACGTGAGCGACTCCGGCCGCGGCCTCCTGCCTGGCCGGGGCGGCGCCCACCGCTGTAGATAAGAAAGGTTCTCGCATGTCAGCATCCACGCCGCCGGTGTACGGCGCAGTACCCGCTCCGGAACAGAAAAAGAATTGGTTTGCGCGCCATAAGCTCCTCACCGCGCTGCTCGTTATTGTGGTGCTCGCGATTGTGGGCACCGCGCTGTCCAAGCAATCCGATGGCAAACCCGCCGCCACGTCCAGCTCCCAGGCCGCCGATAGCGCCGCATCCGGGAACGCCGCGGAGGGCGCGGATAAGAAGGCCGAGGCTGAGGGCGATAAAGGCGATAAGAAAGATAAGAACGACGACGCAACCGTGGGCATCGGCACCCCGGTCGTTCTCGGTGATTTTGAAGTGACCGTGACCAATGTGGAGAAGGGCGTGAGCCATATCGGCAATGATGTGCTGGGCAAGGATGCCACCGGCCAGTACGTCATTGTGGATGTGACCGTGAAGAATACCGGGAAGGAAGCGGCTGGCTTCGCCGAATCGGAGCAGAAGCTCGTGGATACCGAGGGGCGCCAGCATTCGGTTTCCGGGGATTCCCTGTACTTGGGCGATGCGTCGATGATCTACGAGAAGGTCAATCCGGGCAATACCGTGACGGGCAAGCTGCTCTACGATGTGCCGGCCGATGCAGTTCCAGCCAAGCTGGAACTGGAGACCGGGTGGATTCATAACGCCACTGTTAACTTGCAGTAAACGCCGCTTATTTCGCTTGGCGGTTTTCGCGCGGCGTGTTTTCTGCGCCTGGCGTTTGGTTTCGCTAGTTTCGCTGGGCGCTGTGTTACGCGGCGTTTCTCTTCGCGGCCCTTCGCTCTAGAATCGAGAGCGAGGGGCCGCGGCGCATTCACCCAGCTGAGCGCGCTCCGCGGCGGCGCTCGTAGCGGCGATCCACCCGGTATCGCACCTACCGCGGCGGCGATCGTAGCGGCACACAAGCGATCAAACGAATAAGCGAATAAGCAACCAAGCGCTCAAGCGAAGAAAGGCAGCTCGTAGCTATGTCACAGCTCGACACCATCTGGTGGCAAGTTTTTGCCCTGGGAGCCTGCGGGGCGCCCATTCGCGAGGGGCATAGCCCCCTGACCGCAACCGGGGAACTTCCCGATGCCGCCCCCGGTGAACACCGCTTACGAGCTTTGGATCCGTGGCTGGATTATCTTATTGAGCTCGGTGCCAATGGCCTGCTCCTCACCCCGATTTTCGCTTCGGTTTCCCACGGCTATGACACCCTCGATCATTTCCGCCTCGATCCGCGCCTGGGCGATAACGCGGATATTACCCACCTTATTGAGGAAGCGCACCGCCGCGGCATCCGGGTGCTTTTCGACGGCGTCTTCAACCATATTTCCCGCTCCCACCCGCAGCTCGAAGAGCTGGGCCTACGCACCGAGAGCGGTGATTTCCACACCTGGGAAGGGCACGGGGATCTCATTACCCTCGACCATTCTTCGCCGCGGGTGCGTGAGCTGGTCCGCGAGGTCATGGAATTCTGGCTGGAGCGCGGTATCGATGGCTGGCGCCTGGACGTGGCCTACGCGGTCCCGACCGATTTTTGGGCGGAAGTGCTCGGGAAAGTCCGCGAGCGCTTCCCCGAAGCGCTGTTCCTAGGCGAAGTTATCCACGGCGATTACCCCGATTTTGTGGCGCGGTCCAGCGTGGATACCCTCACCCAGTACGAGCTCTGGGCCTCGATCCGCCAGTCGATTGCCGCGCGTAATTTCTGGGAGTTGGACTGGAATCTGGGGCGGCACGCGCAATTCTGCGAACATTTCATCCCCAATACATTCATCGGCAATCACGACGTGGAACGCATCGCCACGGCGGTGGGCCCGGCCGGGGCGGTGCTGGCCGCCGCGGTGCTTTTCACGGTTCCCGGGATGCCTTCGATTTATTACGGGGATGAACAGGGCTTCACCGGAACCAAACTCGAGGGCTTTTCTGCCGACGACCAATTGCGCCCGCCCCTACCCGAACGCCCCGAACAGCTCTCCAACCTCGGTTCCGGGATGTACGACGCCTACCGCGCCCTCATCGCGCTGCGCCGCACCCACCCGTGGCTCACCCGCGCCCGCCTCGAGGTCACGGGCAAGGATAATACCTGGATCGAGTACCGCGTGTGGGAGCGTCAGCACGACGACGCAGTCCCGGCCAGCGCGGACTCTGCCGCGCAAGGGGACTCTGGCAAGCCCGCTGAGCTGCGGGTGCGCCTCGAACTCGAGCCGCACCCGAGCGCTCGTGTCATTGGCGTTGATCCTACCGGAGGCGACGTTGAACTCTTTTCCTGGCACGCGGGCGCAGAAAGCGGGGAGTAAACAGTGCTTATCCTCCTACCTCCTTCGGAAGGGAAAACCGCGCCGGCCAGCGGCCCCGCACTTGACCTGAGCGCCCTGAGCATCCCGGAATTCACGGCCTTGCGCACCGAGCTGGTGGCGGAGCTGGAAGACGTATCCCGCCACCCGGATGCCCTCGATATCCTCGGGGTGGGTCCGAGTATTGCCGATGAGGTCGCCACGCAGATCACGCTGCGCGAGCAACCCTGTGCTCCGGCCTGGCAGGTGTATACCGGGGTGCTCTACCAGGCCCTCGATATGGGAAGCTTCTCGGCCGCTCAGCTCACCCGCGCCGGGGAGCACACTCTGATTTTCTCGGGACTTTTCGGGGCCACCTCGCCACTTGACCTCATCCCTTCCTACCGATTGGGAATGAACGTGGAGCTGGGTGGCGCGAAAATTTCGGCCCGCTGGGCACCCCTGTGGCCGGTTCTCAATAGCCGGGCCTCCGGATTGGTCATTGACGCGAGATCCGGTGCCTACGCGGGGTGGAAGGTGCCGGCTAGCTGCGACGTCGTAAAAATAACCGCGACTCGCATCACGGGCGCAACCTCCCGCACGATCTCACACGCCGCGAAATATTTCCGCGGGCGGGTGGCGCGCCTGGCGCTCCTGGCCGCTACCCCGCCGCACGAAGCCGAAGAATTAGCGGAATTGTGCCAGCAATTGGTGGGCGAGGAAACCGCGGCCGGGGTGATCACCGGGGTGGAATTAGGGCCGGCGCGGCGCGGAGTGCGCGAGCTCGCGGTGGTGGAGACCGTAGATACGGGGCGCGCCCACTAAGCTGGGACCGTGCGCTGTTCGTATTTTGAGGCGGGGACCTGCCGTTCGTGTACCCGGATGGGTGAGGCCTACCCCGCTCAGGTGGCGGACAAGGAAGAACGCCTCGCCGAATTACTGGCGCCTTTCGCGCCGGCGTGGCTGCCGCCTGTACTCTCCCCGGAATCGCATTTTCGTAATAAAGCAAAGCTCGCCGTGGGTGGAAGCACGCAGGCGCCGACGCTGGGAATTTTAGATCGGGACATGCGCGGGGTGGACCTGCGCGCATGCGGACTCTACGAAAAGCCCATTACCGCGGCGCTCCCGGTTCTAACCGAGTTCATCGGGCGGGCACGGCTCACGCCTTTCGACGTGCCAAGCGGGCGCGGGGAACTCAAAAATATTCTCATCACCGCGGCGCCGAGCGGTGAGCTGCTGCTACGTTTTGTGCTGCGCTCGACCGAGTCGGTGGTACGGATTCGCAAGCATGTGGCCTGGCTGCGCGCGCAGCTCCCGAACGCTCGGGTTATTTCTGTTAATTTGCTGCCGCAGCGTGCCGCCCTCGTGGAGGGTGAGGAGGAGATGGTGCTGACCGGGGAGGATACGCTGCCTTTCCCGCTCGGCGCGGTGACGCTTTACCTCACCCCGCGTTCCTTCTTCCAGACAAATACTACGATTGCCCGGGCGATGTACGCACAGGCGCGCGCGTGGGCCGCCGGTTTGGACGGGGTGCGCACGGTATGGGACTTGTATTGCGGGGTGGGTGGTTTCGCACTGCATGTGGCCGGCCCGGGGCGGCGCGTGACCGGCGTGGAGATTTCCGAGGCCGCGGTGGATTCCGCGCGCCGCGCTGCCGCAAACGCCGGCAGTTCCGCGCAGTTTTTTGCCGGCGACGCCGCACGTGCCGCCGGCAAGCTCGGCGGCACGCCCGATCTGCTCATCGTCAATCCACCGCGACGCGGCCTGACAGATCTCACCGAGTGGATTGCGGCGAATCCCCCGCGCTGGCTCATCTATTCATCGTGCAATCCCACCACGCTGGCCAAGGACTTGCAGCTACTGGATGGCTTTGCCGTGCACGAAGCACGCCTCATGGACATGTTCCCGCAAACTGCGCACATGGAATGCATGGTGCTGGCCGAGCGGGTGGATTAGGCGGCGGCTGCGGCATTTCGGAAGCGGCATGCCACCATATTTATTCTGGGCCTTTCGCGAGGGATAAGTGCTTGCGCATGCCACTACATTGGCGCAGACTGTTCAACAGGAGGCAAGGAGGCACCCGTGGCAAAGACAGCGAATGTATACGTCCGCATCGATCCGGAACTCAAGGAACGGGCAGAACGCATTTTGAGCTTATTAGGCGTCTCCCCATCAACTCTTATCACCCTGCTTTATAAGCAAGTGATCTTGCACCGCGGCATCCCCTTTGAAGTGAAGCTCCCTCATTCCAGGCCGGTTGATATTAGCTCGCTGACCAAAGATGAGTTAATTGCCGAATTGGACAAAGGCCTCCGGTCCATCGAATCAGGCGACACCAAACCCACAGAAGAAGTATTTAAATCACTGAGTTTAGAGTTCGGCGAATGGGATTCCGCGATAGGCACCGATGCCCAGCCGCTTTGATTCATTTAGAGCTCTTGTGGCTCTGAGCTGATGGTTGCAGCTCGCGTATGTGGAGCATCCTCGACATTTAGGGCTTCAAAAAGCTCCTTGACGGAGCACAACAAGGATCGCACTACGGGAGTTAAGCAGCCGGCGCAGGTTGCGGATAGGTAGCGAGCAAGTGCGCCGCCGACTGGGCTGCAAAGTTTTTCCCTTGGTACGATTCTTCACCCTGGTATATAACCGCGCGATTTTCGGCCGGGATTCCCAGGAGTTCACCGATCTGGGAAAGCTGGTGGCCGAATTTATCGCGCATCGTAATCGAGGATTTAATCTCGAAAATGCGCGGGTGACTACGCACAGTGCAATCAAGGAGATCAACCTCGCGCTTGGAGTCATCACGATAAAAATAGAGCTCCGGCTCCGTTCCCATATGGAGATATTGTTTCCGCATCTCCGCGATCACGAAATTCTCGAATACCGCCCCTCGTTTCGGATGGGTCAGAAGTTCAGCAGCACTTCGGATTCCCAAAAGATGACACAGCAAACCCGTATCGTAAAAGAACAGCTTCGGAGTCTTCGTCACTCGTTTCACACCGCTGGACATATACGGCTGCAGCGTAAACGTGATGTAGGAGAAATTGAGAATCGACGCCCACTCTTTAACGGTCCGATAGGTGGAGCTGATATCGCGCGCCAAGCCGCTGTAGTTAATGAGGCTTCCGCTCGACTCTGCGCACAACCTCAGGAAAGCACGGAACACGTCAATATTTCGGACACCGAGATAATCCGCGACATCTCTTTCAAGGTAAGTCCGCACGTAATTAGGCATAAAAACGTGGGCCGGGATACCTGCGTCGTAAATACGCGGATAACCTCCGGCAACTTGCGCTTCGCTGAGTGTGGGCACAGGATCAAGTGCTTGAAGTTCCTGCCAGCTCAAGGGCAGCAGCTGAAGCATTCCAACTCTGCCGGCCAAGGATTGGCGAATGCTCCGCAGCAGCGAAAAGTTTTGCGAACCGGTCAAAATGTACTGGCCCGCCTCACCACGCTCATCTGATCGCACCTGAATGGTAGAAAAAAGATCCGGAGCGTATTGCGCCTCATCAACGATAAGCGGCGCGGGGTGCGCGGCAAGAAAACCAACTGGATCCTGGGTAGCTGCCGCACGGAGATTCGGATTTTCGAGGTTGACGTATTCATACGTGGGAAAAGCCGTCCGAACCAGGGTTGATTTCCCGCTTTGGCGCGGGCCGGTAACGAAAACTACCGGAAACCATTGCGCTAATTGTGCGATATAACCACTCGCACTGCGAGGAATCACCGTGCCACCCTCTCCCCTCATTGCGATAGCAGAGCCACCGCATGTATGCACCAGAACTCACCAAATCATTGCAGTAGATCCTACCAAATCATTGCAGTAGAACCCACCAAATCATTGCAGTAGAACCCACCAAATCATTGCAGTAGAACCCACCAAATCATTGCAGTAGGAACTGACGGATCGGCACAATAGCAACGAAAAACCCCGCTCGCACCGCTATCGTAGACCGGCACAGTCGCACATGGCTCGCTCGCGGCTTACACACTCACCGCAAGCCGTAGCGTTTGAGGTGGCGTTGAGCGCGCGCGGAGTTGTCATTCTGCAAGGCGAGCAGCTCGGCGTAGATACCTCCGGACTCGGCAAGCTCTGCCGGGCTACCCACCTCATCAATACGCCCGGCGCGCAGAGTAATAATGCGGTCCACGCTGGCAATAGTCGAGAGCCGGTGCGCAATAATAATCGAGGTGCGGTCTTTCATAAGTTCTTCCAGACCGGCCTGCACCCACCGCTCGGAGCGGGTATCCAGCGCGGAGGTTGCTTCGTCCAGCACCAAAACCGGGGCAGCTTTGAGCATGGCGCGAGCCACGGCGATGCGCTGGCGTTGCCCACCGGAAAGCTTGAGCCCGCGCTCCCCGATGACGGTGTCATACCCCTGGGCAAAACGCCGGATAAAACGATCCGCGTGTGCGCGGGTCGCGGCATCGAGGATTTCGTCCTCAGTAGCATCCGGGCGCCCGTAAGCAATATTTTCCCGAATTGTTCCCGAGAAAAGCGCTGGGTCCTGGAAAACTACCCCGATGGCGGCCCGAACCTGCCCGAGTGGCAGACCCGCGATATCGCTGCCGAAGAGCTCAATATGCCCGGCCCGCGGTTCGTATAGCCCCAGGAGAAGCGAGGTCAGGGTGGTTTTCCCACCCCCGGATTCTGAAACGAAAGCGACCCGCTCCCCCGGCTCGATAGCGAAACTAACATCGCGTAAAACATCCGGATCGGTGCCGTATCCAAAAGTTACGTTCTCGAAGCGAATCGCCGGTACATCAGGCTCAATTTCCACCACGTTCTGGT
Organism: Actinotignum stranguriae; assembly: GCF_051265215.1. Lineage (NCBI taxonomy): Bacteria > Bacillati > Actinomycetota > Actinomycetes > Actinomycetales > Actinomycetaceae > Actinotignum > Actinotignum stranguriae. The sequence goes on along the minus strand of NZ_JBOZCJ010000011.1, from coordinate 26,095 downwards.
GGAGCGCGCGGGCCGTAAGTGGGCGGGCCGGTGCGGCGTCGTCGTTAGGAGTAAGGACGGCGCCGTTAGGAGTAACGGCAGTGCTGCTGGAAAGAGTCGCGCTGCCGGTCAATACGGGGCGTTGGCCGCGTTCGGTTTCGGTGAGTTCCATGACCTCGAAGTAATCGCGCGAGCCGGCGATGGCGTGCTGGGTGGTGTCCACGATCCAGCTCATGGACATGACCGGGCGGCGTGCCATCCCCACGAGCTGCACCAGGATAACCATGTCGCCCACGGAGAATTGGCCGCGTGCGGTGCGCAGGAAAATAATGGCGTAAATCGCGAAGAAAATAACGGCCATAACCATGCGGCGCAGGAAGTCCATGGTGTGCCAGTGACGGGATTGATTGGCGGTGAGGCGCTCGGCGTGTTCGTAGTGACGGGCGAAATGCGCGAGTTCGCCGCGTTCGCGGGTGAAGGATTTGACCACGCGGATCTGGCCGATTACTTCGTTGAAGCGCCCGCCGGCCACGTCGATGTCTTCGTTTTTCTGTGCTTCCAGGCCCTGCCAGCGCCGCGAGGTGAGGGCGGTCAGCCACATGTAAATCGGGAAAATAATAAGCAGGAGGAGGCAGAGCAGCGGGGAATAAATGAAGGAAATAATCAGTACGGCGATCACCGTGAGCAGCGTGGTGAAGAAGGAGTTTGCGAAGTTCTTGACGAAATTCGTGACCTCCATAATGGAGCGGTTGAGGCGCGAGGTGATGGTGCCGGTGAGTTCGCGGTCGAAATAATCTTGCGGGAGGGTGAGGAGTTTATCGAAGTAGCGCACGGAGAGGATGGAGCGCATTTTTTGGCTCATGAGGTCGCCGGCATAGCCACCCAGCGAGTCGATGGTGGTGGAGAAAAAATCGATGGCGAGGAAGGCGCCGGCCAGCAGGATAACCCGCCGCACCGCCACATCAACGTCAAGACTGCCGCTCACGGCAGCAACCGCGGTATCGGTGGCGGCGCCGAGCACGAAGGGAACAATGATGGTTCCGGCGGTCACGAGGATGGAGGCGAGGGCCACCGCCACGTAGTAGCGGGACAGCGCGGAGGTGAAACGAAAAATTCTTAGCAGTGCGTGCACATAGTGACCCTAGCAGTACTGCGCGCTGTTCCCGGGGCGTTCGCGTGCCGCGCCGCGCTGGAAGTCACGGTCGCGTTCCTGGATGCGGTCGCGTTCCTAGGCGCGGTCACGTGCGTGGCTGCGGTCGCGGCTGCGTTCGTGGCTGTGGTCGCGGCTGGGGACGCGCCCGTGTTCACGGTCGCGTTCGCGGTTGCGATCCCAATCCATCTGCACCGCGAGCGCGGAGAGGAGTAGATCCAGGGTGTGGGGTTGGTAGCGGGTCAGTTCGGAGCCGGGGTGGCGCGCGGCACCGGCTGCGGAACTTGCCGCCGAACTTCCGGCGGCCCCCGCGCGGGAAGGCCCGGCGCCTTCTTGTGCGCGTAGCTGTGCGAGGCGCTGCGCGGCCTGGTGGCGCAGGTACTCGCGTAGGTCTTTATGACCACGAGTAAGAACGACGTCGCCATCCGCTCCGGCAGCGAAAATCCGGCGAGCATGGGCGCGCCGTTCGTTGGCGCGTTCCCGCTCTGCCGCGAGTTCTTGTTCCGCGTGCTGGAGGGAGCGGGTGAGCTGGTCAATGCGCTCTTGCATCTGGAGGATGCGGGCAATGCCGGCCAGGTTGATGCCATCCTCCTGGGACATGCGTTGAATTTCTTGGAGGCGTTCCACATCCTCCAGGGAGTAGCGCCGCCCGCCTCCGCGGGTGCGCCGGGCGGACACCAGCCCCAGGCGGTCATATTGGCGCAGCGTCTGGGCGTGCATGCCCGCGAGTTCGGCCGCTACTGACACCGTGAGTAACGGTGCGCGTCGATTCGCCATACCTCCTCAACCTCCTTTGTTGGGGTTCCGGGCCCGGCCCCGCGTGGGGCCGGGCTAGCCGGGTTTTTCGTTCCTCGTGTCGCTTCGTTAGAGCTTCGCGCTAGCTTGGTTATCCGTTCGCATGAGCTTCGCTAGCACTTCGCCTAGACCTTGGCCATGCGGATGAAATCCGCGCGCGGATCGGCATCGCCTGTGGCTTTGGCGAAGAGTTCCACGGTTTTGCGGGCATCATCCGACAGCCGGGTGGGAACCACGACCTTGAGACGCACGTACATATCCCCGGCCGTACCCTTGGCCGTGAGACCCTTGCCGCGCACCCGCAGAATTTTATCCGTGGAGGAACCGGCCGGGATTTTCACCCGGACGGTGTGCCCTGCCAGCGTTGGTACTTCTACGGTAGCCCCGAGAGCGGCTTCCGGGAAGGACACCGGGACATTGACGTAAACATCCTTGCCCTGCACCTCGAAAACCGGGTGGGGCTCCACGTGGACGGTGACGATAATATCGCCAGCCGGCCCGCCGTTGAGGCCCGGATGCCCCTTCCCGGCGATCCGAATTTTCTGGCCGTCACTCACGCCGGCCGGGACTTTCGCGGTCACGGACTTGCCGGAGGCGGTTTGGATTTTCACGGTGGCCCCGTCCACAGCCTGGCGGAGCGGGAGCGAGACCGTGGCGGTCATATCCGCACCCTTCTGGGCCCGGCGCTGGGAGCCGAATCCGGCGAAACCTCCACCTCCCTGTCCGCCCCCGAAAAGTCCGCCTAGCACGTCCTCGAAGTTACCGCTGAAGCCGCCTGCGCGGGTGCCGCCCGTGGAGGATGAGGCGTGGTAGGTTCCGCCGCGGCCGCCGGAGAACATGGAGAAGATGTCCTCAAAACCACCGCTGCCTTGCCCACCGGCCCGGAAGCGGGGCCCGCCGGCCCCGAGCGCCCGGATCGCATCGTATTGTTTGCGATCCTCCGGGTTGGAGAGAACCTGGTAGGCCTCCCCCACCCTCTTGAACTTTTCTTCGGCGTCCTTCGAGCCGCCATTCCGATCGGGGTGGTAACGGCGGGATAGCTTCCGGTAGGCCTTTTTAATATCCTCCTGGGTGGCGTCTTTTTTCACGCCGAGTTCCTGGTAGAAATCCTTATCGAGCCAATCTTGGCTTGCCCCTGCCATATGCTCACCTCCCCTTTCTTATCCTGCTGTGTGTATTGCGTGAAGCCTGCCCCCACTATTCCGGTGAGACCACTCCCACCCGGGCCGGGCGGAGAACCTTATCCGCCACGGTGTATCCGGGTTGGATAAGCGTCTCAATAGTTTGAGCGGTGGCTTCCGCCGAGGATCGATTCATGAGTGCCTCGTGGTACTCCGGATCGAACTCATCACCAACCGCACCGAAACGCGCCACCTTGAAGGTGGAGAAGAGAATCTGCTCCACCTTCTCCGCGATCAAGCCAGTGGGGCCTTCCAGGTCCCCGTGCTGGCGAGCCAGCTCCACATCATCAAGAACCGGAAGCAAGGCCTCAATCACCTTGAGAGTGCCCGAATCGCGGTGCGCTCCGGCTTCCTGCTTGGAGCGGCGCACGTAATTCGTGTACTCCGTTTCGGTGTTGTACAGCGATGCCTGGGCGCGTTTGAGCTGATCCTCCAGGGTGCTGATGGTCGCCATTGCTTCGCTGAGCGGATCGGCCGCGACGGCCTCCGTATCGCCTGCGCCGGCCTCAGCACCGGAAGCTTCAGTATCGGATTCGTGAGTATCCGATGCCTGGGCAGCGCCAGCCGCGCCAGCTTCTCCAGCGTCAGCCGCGCCCACCTCGGGTTCCTGAGCCGTGCCCGTGCCAGATTCACCCGCATTTGCCGGCGAGGCCGCGGCGGTAGCTGCGTCGTCGTTCCCAGAAACAGCGCCCGCACCGGAACCGCCCGCGCCGTTACCGGCACCCGCGCTTTCCGGGCCGTTGCGCTTCAGATCGTCCTCACTCATTACTTATTCTCCTCATCGTCCACGACTTCGGCGTCGACGATATTGTCGTCAGAAGAACCGGACGCACCGGAACCACCCGCGGCACCGGACGCATTCGCGCCGCCATTCTGCTCAGCAGCCTGGGCCTGCGCGTAAATTTCCTGCCCGATCTTCTGCGATTTCTCGTTGAGTTCGGCCAGGGCGCTCTTGACATCCTCCACGTTGCCGGTGCCCTTGAGGGTTTCGCGCACCTTGGCGATGGCCTCCTCCACTTCGGTGACGGTGGCATCGGTGAGCTTGTCCTTATTGTCCTTGATCAGGCGCTCAATGGAGTACGCGGTCTGCTCCGCCTGGTTGCGGGTATCGGTTTCTTCCTTGGCCTTGGCATCTTCCGCGGCGTGCTCCTCAGCTTCCTTGACCATGCGGTTGATTTCCTCTTCGGATAGGGCCGAACCGCCGGTAATGGTCATGGACTGTTCCTTGCCGGTGGACTTATCACGCGCGGACACATGCACGATGCCGTTGGCATCGATATCGAAAGTCACCTCAATCTGCGGCACCCCGGACGGAGCCGGCGCGATCCCGGTCAGATCGAAGGTGCCCAGCGGCTTGTTATCGCGCGTGAACTCACGTTCACCCTGGAACACCTGGATGGATACCGAAGGCTGGTTATCTTCCGCGGTGGAGAAGGTTTCCGAATGCTTGGTGGGAATAGCGGTATTGCGCTGGATGAGCTTGGTCATCACGCCGCCCTTGGTTTCAATACCGAGGGAGAGCGGGGTGACGTCGATAAGCAAAACATCCTTGCGGTCCCCGGTAATCACACCGGATTGCAGCGCCGCACCCACGGCCACGACCTCATCAGGATTGACACCCTTATTGGGTTCGCGCCCGTTGGTGAGCTCCTTGACCACTTCGGTCACAGCCGGCATACGGGTGGATCCACCCACCAGCACCACGTGATCAATATCGGAAATCTGGATGCCCGCATCGCGAATCACGTTCATGAACGGGGTCTTGGTGCGATCCAGCAGATCCTTGGTCATATCCTCAAACTTGGCGCGGCTGAGGGTTTCGTCCACGTGGATCGGCCCGGATTCGCTCATGGAAATATAGGGCAGCGAAATCTGGGTGGAGGTCGCGGCAGACAGCTCAATCTTCGCCTTTTCCGCGGCTTCCTTGAGGCGCTGCAGCGCGATCTTATCCTTGGACAGATCCACACCGGAGGCGTTCTTCACCTGGTCAACCAGCCAGTTGACGATGCGCTGATCCCAATCATCCCCACCGAGCTTGTTATCCCCGGAGGTGGCCTTCACCTGGATGAAGGAGAAATCATCCTCATCCTTGCCCACTTCCAGGAGGGAAACATCAAAGGTGCCACCGCCCAGGTCGAAGACCAGAATCGTTTCATCTTCCTTACCCTTTTCCAGGCCGTAGGCCAGCGCCGCGGCCGTGGGTTCGTTGACGATACGCTGCACATTCAGACCGGCGATGGTGCCGGCATCCTTGGTGGCCTGGCGCTGTGCGTCATTGAAGTAGGCCGGCACGGTGATAACCGCATCGGTGACGGTATCGCCCAGGTAGGCTTCCGCATCCTTCTTCAGCTTCTGGAGAATAAACGCGGAAATCTGCTGCGCGTTGTAATCCTTACCGTCAATATCAACCTTCCAGTCATCGCCCATATGGCGCTTGACGGAAGAAATCGTGCGATCAACATTGGTGACAGCCTGGCGCTTGGCCACTTCACCCACGAGCACTTCTCCGCTCTTAGAGAAGCCCACGACGGACGGGGTGGTGCGCGCACCTTCCGCATTCGCGATCACCGTGGGTTCCCCGCCTTCGAGGACGGCCACCACGGAGTTGGTTGTTCCCAAGTCAATACCTACTGCACGTGCCATGATTGCTCCTTCTGCATTCGTGCCGCAGATCCGCACGCCGGCGGTACCGGCCGCGGACCCTTCGACAAAGTTTCCTTCCAAGTCTGAACGATCCGAGAACCTATGTCCAATCGGCTCGCCCTTTCTTGAGTCCACCTAACTCAACCTTAGGGGCGTGGTTTTTATTCCCGCCCACTTTTCGCGAGCTACGTCACGTCCTTGCGCACCCTCTTTTTTCGGTACGACGACGCCGCTGCGCCATCCCGGAATCCGGCTGGCCACGCCAGGTAGACTTGCACCATGACTCTGAGCATCGGTGTGGATGTTGGCGGCACGAAGGTGGCCGCCGGCGTCGTCAATGAACAAGGTGAAATTTTGCAGCGGGTCCGGCGCCCCACGCCGCGCCAGGATTCCGAGGCCTTTATCGCAACTATCGCCGCCTGCGTCAATGACCTCAAATCCTCGGGGGCTACCACCGTTGGAATCGGGCAGGCCGGCTATATCGCCGCGGATCGCGATACGTTGATCTACGGCACGAATGTGCCCCTACAGAACGGACGGCTCGGTTCACGTATCGCTGAGCTCACCGGCATGCCCGTCGTCGTTGAAAATGACGCCAACGCTGCCGCCTGGGCCGAATACCGTTTCGGCGCGGCCGCGGATGCGGAATCTGCCGTTGTAGTAACGCTCGGCACCGGGCTGGGTGGCGGCGTCATTATGAACGGGAATCTGCTGCGCGGAGCTTTCGGTTTCGGGGCTGAAATCGGGCATATCCACATGGTTCCGAACGGGCCGCTGTGCGGATGCGGCTCGCGCGGGTGCTGGGAAGTGATGGGCTCGGGTAGTGCGCTGGTACGTTTCGCCACCGAGCGGGCCGCGAATTATCCCAGCGGTGCCGCTCGCATCCTGGAACTGGGTGAGGGGCGCGTGACCGGCCCGGCCGTGACCGCGGCCGCCCAGGAAGGCGATGAGATGGCCCTCGATGTTTTCAACGAGCTCGCCCATTGGAACGCCATCGGCCTGGCGGATATGGCCACCATTTTCGATCCGGAAATCTTCGTGATCGCCGGCGGGGTGAGCGAAGCAGGTTCGCTCGTGCTCGATCCGCTGGTACGCGAATTCCCCGAAGTTCTCCCCGTGGCGAAATACCGGACGCTGCCGGAAATTCGCCTCGCGCGGCTCGGGAATGACGCCGGGATTATTGGCGCCGCGGACCTATCCACGATTGATTAACGTGGCTGGCTAGCCAGTGTGCGTGAGCTGCGCGCCCGTATGATTTGGCGCGCACTGACACCATCCAGGCTGCGCGCCGGAATACGCTTCCCGGTTTCCACCGCTAGCGAGCATTTCCGGCGCGCAGCTGATTTTTGTTTCGAGGGCGATTTTTCTGTCATAGGCCACCTTTAGGATGAGCCTATGAATGAAAACATAACTACTGGCGCGTCCGCCACCGCGCGCGCCGCTGAACAAAGTGCCGCGGATTACCGCACCATTACGGAAGTTTCTGATTATCGGCAGGCCGAACGCCTGGTAGATGCGCTCTCGGATGCCGGGTTCCCGGTGGAAAATGTGCGTATCGTCGGCGTGAATCTGGAAAGCGTGGAGCAGGTGACCGGGCGCCTGACTACCGGAAAGGCCGCGCTCTACGGCGCGGCAGGCGGGGCTTCCTGGGGTCTCTTCTTCTCCTTCTTCTTTATTCTTTTCGCGCCGGCCGTGGTGCTCTGGCAGGTGCTCCTCTTCGGGCTTGCTTGCGGGGCGGTGCTCGGTGCCATTATGGGCGCGATCTCGCACGGCTTCACCGGTGGGCGGCGTGACTTCGCTTCGGTGCGGGCCACCACCGCCAATTCTTATGAGGTGCAGGTACGCAGAGCCTTCGTCAATGAGGCTTATGCAACTTTGGCGCAGGCCGGGTATTCGGTGAGCTAAGAATTCAGCTTCACCGTGCTCGCAGCGGGGCTACCCACTACTATGGTGGGTGGCTCTGCTGCCGAACGTGAGGGAAACTTATGGTTGTACGCCACGAAATTCGCCCGCCTATTACCCGGCTTCCGGATGGGACCATCAAACAGATCAACCCGTTTTCCGGTACCGAAGTGTGGACCCAGCCGGGCCGCGCTAACCGGCCCCTCAAGGCGGAAGTTCCTATCGCGGAACCGCTGAGCGCGAATCACCCGGAAAACTTCTGTTCTTTCTGCGCGGATCGGGTGCTGGAAACACCGCCGGAAAAGGCGCGCATCGTTGGCAATCCCGCCACGGGTGAAGCTCGGATCACCTATGATGCCCCGGTGGATTCCCTGGCGGACCCGTGGGATTTCCGGCGGGTTCCCAATCTTTTTGAGATTGTTCCTTTCCAGTACTGGACCACCAACTACCAGTACGAACTCACCACCCGCCGCCAGGATGCTTTTGAGCGCTACACCTCGGATGCGGCCGGGCGGGCCCACGTGCTTTCCGTGGCGCATAACAAGGCCATTGCCTCGGGCATGGATGAGGATGCCTGGAATGCACTTCCGGAGCGGGAGCGCCTCTTGAGCGCGCTACCGTTCTACGGGGGCGGGCATGACCTCATTATCGGGCGCCACCACTATGTGCCCGGTTCCGATTCCACCGCGAATCGGGCTGGCTCGGGTACCCTCACCCCGGCTGAGCACTACTGGTACTTCCTGCTTACCGCGGATGCCATGCGCGATCTGTACGAGCAGAACCGCTACGTCAAATACGTGCAGGTCTTCCAGAATTGGTTGCGGCCGGCCGGTGCCTCCTTCGAACACCTCCATAAGCAGCTGGTCTCGATTGATGAGCGCACCGTCAATCACCGCTACGAAGTGGACCGGGTGCGCGATAACCCCAATATCTTCAACGAGTACGGGGTGGATTACGCCGGCTACCACAATCTCGTTATTGCGGAGAATAAGTACGCGGTGGCCTACGCCGGTTTCGGGCATCGCTACCCCACCCTCGAAGTATGGTCGCGTTCGGAAGCCTCCCAACCCTTCGAGCACACCCGCCATGAATTGCGCGCCGTTTCGGATCTGGTGCATGCCATGCACGCGGCCACCGGCCCAGATATTCCCACGAATGAAGAATGGTACGCACCTTCGCGGGATATGGAAGTAGCAACCCCGTGGCGGGTGCTCCTCAAATGGCGCACCTCCACCCTCGCCGGTTTTGAAGGCGGCACCAAGATCTACGTCAATACCATTGACCCGTGGTCCTTGCGGGATCGGGTTGTTCCCCGCCTGCTGGAGCTGCGTGCCGAAGGTGCGATTGCTTCCACTATCAATATCGCCACCGAATGCAGCTGCGAAGTCAATTCGCTGCGTTACGGAATGGGCGAATCAGGAGTGCGCGGCAGGTAGTTCGGGCCGCGGCCGGAGTCAGCTTCGCTCGCGGCCGCACCCGCCCCGGCCTGGCACGTAGAAAGGAAACCCCATGTCTCGGATTGCTGAAACCGCCCTCGTTTTTGAGGGCGGCGGTATGCGCGCGAGCGCCACCGCCCCGGTGGTTATCAAGCTCATCGAGGCAGGCCTGGAATTCCCGCATGTTTCGGGAATTTCGGCGGGTTCCAGCCACGTGGCGAATTACCTCAGCCGCGACCCGCTGCGGGCCCGGCATTCTTTCGTGGAATTTGGGGCAGATCCGAATATCGGAAACTGGCGGACCTTCCTCAGCGGCAAGGGCGCCTTCAACTCGGATTATATTTACCTTCACACGTCGCGCCCGGGCCAAGCCCTTCCCTTTGATTTCGAGACTTTCCAGTCCACGCCCGGTGATTTCGATATCAGTGCTTTTCGTTTGAGCGACGGCGCCGCCGCGCACTGGCACCGCAGCGATATTAGGGTTCTTGACGACCTGTTGGTGCGGGTGCAGGCGTCCTCAACGATGCCCGGCATTATGCCTTTCGTAACGCTCGACGGTGAGCTTTACGCCGACGGCGCGCTCGGGCCATCCGGGGGTATACCTATTGATGCTGCTGAGGCTGCTGGCTTCGAGCGCGCCGTCGTTATTATGACGAAACCGCGCGATTACGTGCGCCCGGCACCTTCCCGAAAGGCAAGTGCGCTGATCCGGGCGGCGTTCCGCAAATATCCTCACCTCATTACCGCACTGGAGGAACGTGCCGCGAAGTACAACGCCACCCGGGCTCATCTTTTCAATCTGGAAGCGCGGGGGCGAGCCTACCTCTACTTCCCGCGCCACCAGCTGACTTCGAATAGGGAAACCAATGTGGCAAAGCTGGAAGCCTCTTTCGCGGCCGGCACCGCGCAGATCAACGAGGACTTCCCCGCAATCCTGCGCTTCCTCGGGCTCTAGCTGCACTGTTCAGGAAGATTAGTTAACCTGCGGCAACCAGCCGCCCGCTATCCATGTGCACTACCCGGTCGGCAACGGTCGCCGCTTCGGCATCATTGTGGGTCACGTAGACCGCCGTCGTGCCGGCCTTTTGCAGCACCCGGCGCAGGAATACCGCCAGGTCCTCCCGCAGGCGGGTATCGAGGGCGGAAAGCGGTTCGTCCAGGAGCAGCACCCGCGGGCGCGCCGCCAGGGAACGGGCCAGAGCCACCCGCTGGGCTTGCCCACCCGAAAGAGTCGTGACCGCCCGCTTGGCATAACCGCTCAGTTCCACCAGCTCCAGCCAGCGCTCAACCTCCGCCTCTACCTCGGCGCGCGGACGGCCCTTCTCAATTCCGTAGGCAATATTTCCACCCACGCTGCGATTCGGGAAAAGCTGCCCGTCCTGAAAAACCATGCCCACCCCGCGCCGATGGGTGGGAACCGCCGTCATATCAGCGCCGTCGATCAGCACCTGCCCGCGTACTGCCTCCAGCCCGGCGATCCCGCGCAGCAGCGAGGATTTCCCCGAACCGGAGGCCCCCAGCAGCGCCACGGTCGTGCCCGACTCCACGCTAAGATTCACGCCGCGCACCGCCTCGAAACCGTCCGGGTAACGCACCGACACGTCACAAAGTTCTAACACGAAGCTTTCCTTTCTGCTGCGTTAATAACGACGACGCAGCCCCGGCAGGCGCCGCCATTTCACTCAGCGCCATCAGCCCCCCGGTGACCGTACCGAGCACTACCGCCCCGGCCATCGCGGTCCCGTAATTTTCCGCCCCGGGCCTCCCCAAGAGCTGGCCGATCAGCACCGGAAGCGTGGTGGAATCACTGGTGGCCAGGAAGGATGTGGCACCGTATTCCCCTAAGGAAATGGCCAGGCCGAAACCGGCGGCCACCGCGAGCGCCCGGGCGGCCAGCGGCAGATCAATACTTCTCCAGACCCGCCCCGGCCCGGCCCCCAGGGTGGCGGCAGCCTCGCGCAGGCGCGGGTCGATGGCCCGCACCACCGGGAGAATCACCCGGGCCACGAGGGGAAGGGCCACCACCGCTTGGGCTACCGGCACGAGTAATTGCGCGGAAGGTACAAGCATCCGGATGGTGAGGAATAATCCGAAACCGACCGTCACCGCGGAAACACCCAGCGGCAGCAGGGCGATCCCTTCCGCGGCCGTGCTCACCGGCCGCGGCGGGGCCCACGGGGAGGCCAACGCGAAAGCCAACAGCGCCCCGAGGAGTAGGGCAAGTGCGGCAGCGCTCAGTCCCGTCGTCAAAGAATTCCGGAGTGCATCGGAAGCCGACACCCCCGCAAATCCAGAAGAACCGATGAGGTTTCGGTAGTTCTCCAGCGTCCAGGTGCCCGAACGCTGGAAGGATCGCGCCACCAGGGTGAGGAGCGGAGCCCCGATCAGGAAAATAACGGTAGCCGAGCTGATGAGCAGCGCCGGAATATCACTCGGGCCCACTTTCCTGCGGGCGGCCGGGCGCAGGCGCAGCGCCGCTGAGGTGCGCCGGGTGGCCCGGGCCGCCACCGCGGTGGCAATCCCAACGATCACCACTTGCAGCAGCGAAAGCACCGCCGCGGCCCGTAAATCAAGGAAGGTGGTGGTCTGCACCCAGATTTCAGTTTCGAGGGTACCGTAGCCGGGTGCGCCTAAGGTTTGGACGATTCCGAACGACGTCGAACAAAATAAAAAGACAATAGCCGCGCCGGAGGTAATAGCCGGGGCCAGTTCCAGAAGGGTGACGGTACGGAAAGCCCGCCACGGGGAGGCACCGAGGGTGCGAGCGGCCTCCGCGTGCGGGGGCAGCGCCGCCCACAGGGGCCCTACCGTCCGGGAAATCACCGCGGTATTGAAGAAAACCATGGCCGCGACCACCGCCCACGGGCTGGAATCCCAGCCTAGGAAACCGTAGGGGCCGTCGGCGCGCAGCAGCGCCCGGAACGCGGTACCCACCACGATGGTGGGGAGCACGAAAGGCACCACCACGAAGGCCCGCACCACCCGCACCCCGGGCAGTCGCAGGCGGTAGAGCACATAGGCGAGGGGAAGCCCCAGCACGACCGAGCAGGCGGTGCTGGCCGCCGCCATCCACAGGGTTTGCCCGGCGACTTTCCAGGTGCGCGGGCGGGTGAGCTCGGCGGCGAAACCCGCGGTATCCACCCCGGCCGGGGTGACGAGCCCGCGCGCGAGCATCGCCACCACCGGCCACAGGAAAAATACCGCGAGGAAAAATAGCGGGACCGCGAGCGCGAGGGCAACCACCAGGGAAGCTCCGCGCGGGCGCGGGATACGGAATGCGTTACTCACATTCCCGCGGTGTCACGCCAGGCGCGGATCCATTCGGCGCGCTGGGCCCCCACTTCTTTGGCGTCCAGCACGATGGGGTCCTTGACACGCGGGGCGTGCTGCTGCCAGCTCGCGGGCAGCTCCACATCGGCCACCGGGTACACGTACATCGACTCCGGGATAGCTTTCTGCACATCCTCGGAAAGCAGGAAGTCGATAAAAGCCTGCGCGCCTTCCGGGTTCTCTGCCCCGCGCAGCACCCCGGAGTATTCCACCTGGCGTACGCAGGTCGATTCAATCACGCCGGTGCGCCCGTTTTCAGCAGCAGGGGAGGAAGAATAGGAAACCACCAGCGGGTAGTTTCCCTTGCCTTCCGAACCGGAAAAATCAGTGTAGTAAGCATCCGTCCACGAGCCAGAAATGCGGGTTCCGGCCCCCAGTAGCTGACCCCACAGCTGGGAGAGCCCCTCCGTTCCCCCGGCAACGTGCGCGGTAGCAGCCAGGAAAGCCAGGCCGGGAGAGGAAAGAGCTGGGTTTTCCACCGCGAGCAGCCCGGCGTATTCGGGGCGGGAAAGATCCGCGAAACTCAGGGGCGGAATCATATTTTTCTGGGTGAACCACTCGCGATCGTAATTCACGCAGACTTCGCCCTGATCGATGGGATTGAGTTTCCCTTCGAGGGCGGTCACCCCCGCGGGAAGCTTCGGGGAAGAATAATCGGCGATGGTGTTACCGTCCAGCGCCTGGTAGGCGGTGTAGGTATCCACCCCGAACACCATATCCGCGCCGGGTTTGCCATCCGCCAGCACCAATTGGTTTACAACCTGGCCGGTATCCCCGGGTGCCGATTTCACGATGGTGTACCCGGATTCTTTCTCGAAGCGGGCAATGAGTTCATCGGGTAGGTTGAATGATTCGTGGCTGACCACGCGAACTGTGGTGGGATGATCGCTCGCTGCCGGAGAGGCGGCGTCGTCGTTCTTTGAGCAGCCGGCCAGGGCCAGTGCCGCAACCATCGCGGCGGCCGTAAGTGCGCGGGCGCCGTGCCTATTTTTCTGGACCATGCATCCTCCTCAGGATATAAGGAGGGTCTCCGCGGTGCGGAGGAGAGATCTCGACTCCCTTCGCCGGTACTAACCGGAGCAGGTTCGAGGGTCTGCGTGCCGCGTGCCGGCCGCACTCTCAGCGCTGCTGCGCTCCCCTGTCGTGCCGTCCAGTCTAGTACGGAGGTCCCAGATTTTCACACCTGCGGTCCCGAGCCGAAACCGGATCGGCGCCGGGTCGGAACCGGATCGGCGCCGGGTCGGAACCGGATCGGCGCCGCGCGAACCTTAGGCCCGAGCGCGCACCTGCGAATCGATCACTTCGCCCTTGCCGTACCATTTGGCGGCCTGGCGCTGGGTGAGCTGGGAAACGGCCGCGGCCACCCCCGCCGAGACAACCGCAAAAATAACCGCGTCTACGAGCGGCGCATTCGGATCCTCCGAATCGGGGATCTCCCGCCCGGAAATGCCCTTCCACACCACGTCCACGATTTTATTGGCGACGATCCCCGAGAGCACCCCAACGCCCGCACTCACAACTTTCCAACCGATATCCACAGCGTCCCTTTCTTCGCGCGGCGCCGCCCCGCCTGGAAACCCGGCGCCGCCTCCGATATTTAATGCGTGGAGGTGCTCCCCCGCGCAGAATTCTTTTCCTGTCCAGAACTATTATGACTCAGCCCACGCCCGAAGCGCAGGTCCTCGCGCAATTCGTCCACGACCATGGCATCCGAATCGATACGCCCGGTGCGGTAGCCGGCCCGCGAAAGCATATGCGCAGAAATGGGCGAGGTAATGAGCTGGCAGCCGATAACGAGGAGCAGCGTCCACGTCATCGACGGGTCACGCACCAGGCAGGCCGCGCCCAGGCAGCCCATAATGAGGGAGAGGACCTGCGGTTTTGTGGCCACGTGCAGGCGCGTCATGAGGTCCGGGTAGCGGAACATCCCGATGGCGGCCACGAAGGTGAGGGTGGCGCTGGCCAGCATAAGCACGGCACCGATAATATCCCAAGGGTTCACGGCCGGGCTCCTTCCTGGGTGCCCGCGGCATCCGCCCGCGGAAGGTTCGCGGTATCCGATTGGGTGCGAGCGGTGGGCGGCTCGCGATCCGGATCGTGAGCGGGGCTTTCGTCTTCTTCTTCGTCGGTTGTTTCGCGTTCGTTCGCCTTCGCGAGGCGCCGCATTTCTTTCGGGTCGTTTTGGTCCACGGGCCGAATAAAACGCGCCACGGCCACGGATCCGAGAAAACCGACAATGGCGACGACGACGAAAACCGCGAGCAAATCGGCTCGTCGAGTCACTGCCGCGAGGAGGCAGAGCGCCCCCACCATAATCGAGGTGATCACATCGAGCGCTCCCACCCGGTCGAGGACCGTGGGGCCTTTGACAATACGAACCGTCACCAGCAGCGCGGAGATAGCCAGAAGCACCCCGCAGATAACCATCACGATAATCACCGTTCACCTCCGGAGCTATCGGGAGCGAAGGGAACGGGCAGGCGCCCGGCCTTGGGACTGGAACCTGGCACGAAGCCGGCCTGCACCAGCTCACTGCGCGAGGCAAAAGCACGCAGCACCCGTTCCTCCAAATCGAGCACCGATTGGTGCGCGGCGCTCACTCCCCCGGCCATGCCCACATCGAATACATGCACGTACAAGGTGCCCGAAGCAGCATCGGTATCGATAACGAGCGAGCCGGGCACCAGCGTGGACATCCCGGCGGTAATCGCCAGGTAGGCATCCGAGTGGGAGCGCAGCCGCACGCGGATCACCGCGCCGCGCGGAGTAGCGCGCCGCAGGATAAACCAGGCTTGCTGCCAGGAGGCATGCACGAGGTCGCGTACGAAAATCGCGACGAGGCGGATCACTCCCCAGATTCGGAAACGCCCGTCGAAGGAGGCGGTAGGGAACGGCGCCAGTTCGGTGACGAGGAGCGCGAGGGAAAAACCGGCCACGATATTGGCGGCGCTGACCTGCCCCCAGAGCAGCACCCACACGATGGTCAGCCACATCAGCACCCCCAGGGAGGCGCTCGGGAAACGACCTTCGCGCCGGGTGACCAGGCGGATTGCTTCGCTATCGCGACTCATTGCTCACCTCCGGAGACTGTGGGAACGGGCGTGGGAACCGCCGCGGGCGTGGGCGTAGGTGTGTTGAACGACGGCGCACCGCCCGGCACCGGCGCACCAGCCGGCAGCGACGCCGCGGGCGTGGGGCTCGGGGAGCGCAGCAGGCGCGGGCTTTCCTGCGGTGCGGGAGTGTGGGTGAAGGTGCCGGTATCCGGGGTGGAATCTTCGTGGGGTACCACGGTTTCTTCATCCACTTCCGGGGAGATCCCGGTACCGCGATCCCAATCGGGAAGCACCGCGCTGATATAGGGGGTGCGGGCTTCCAGCTCGGCAGCTGCGCCGTCGGTAAAAGAACGCAGCGGCGCGGCCGCAAAAGTAATACCGAGCATCACCGCGATGAGTCCGGAGGCGGAGATCACCATGCCGCTCGGGTAGGTGGTGGAGGGCAGCTCCGCCGGGGCTTCCTGCCAGAAAGCCATATTCCAGGCACGGATCACGGCGTAGAGAGTAAGGAGTGAGGTAACCAGGCCGGCCGCTATCAGCACCCAGTCAATCGGGGTGCCGCGCGCAGCGCTCGCTTCCAGCAAGCCCACTTTGCCGAGGAAACCGGAGAGCGGCGGAATACCGCCCAGGGAAAGCGCGGGGAGGAAATACAACACCGCAACCATGGGTGCCGCGCGCATAATGGAGCCGAGCCGCACGAGCGACGTCGTTCCTGCCACCCAGCCAATCAGGCCCACCACCAAAAACAGCGCGGTCTGCACCACGATATGATGCACGGCGTAGAAAATTGTGGAGGAGAGTCCCGCTTCGGTGGAGATAGCGATGCCCCAGATAAGGTAGCCGATATGGCTCACCAGGGTGAAGGAGAGCAGGCGCTTAATGTTTTCCTGCGCGATCGCGCCGAGGATACCGATGAGCATGGTGGCCACCGCGAAGCCGGCGAGGATATCGTCCAGGCGCCCGCCCGGGAAGAGCAGCACCTGGGTGCGGATAATCGCGTAGACGCCCACTTTGGTGAGCAGGCCCGCAAAAACGGCCGTGACCGGGCCGGAGGCGGTGGGATAAGAGTCCGGTAGCCAGGCGGCCAGCGGGAAGATCGCGGCTTTGAGGCCGAAGGCCACGAGGAACACGATCTGGAGGACCATGCGCATTCCCGGATCTACCTGCGGGAGTTTCACGGCGAGGTCGGCCAGATTGACGCTACCTACCGCGGCATAGGTGAGGCCGAGCGCGGTGAGGAAGATGAGGGAGGAAACCATCGAGACGATCACGTAGACCGAGCCGGAGCGCATGCGTTCGGCCGTGCCACCCATGGTGAGGAGCACGAAAGACGCGGCCAGGAGAATCTCAAAGCCCACGTACATATTGAAAAGATCGCCGGTGAGGAAAGCATCGGATACCCCGGCGGAAAGAATCATGAAAGCCGGGTAGTACACCGAGGTGGGGGCGCCGCGTTCCCCGTCGGCCACGCCCTGAAATACCGAGTACACCAGCACGATGAGGGTCACCGTGACCGAGGTGGTGAGCATGATGGTGGAGAGCCTGTCGGCCACCAGGGAAATACCCACGGGTGCCGCCCAGTTCCCCACGTCCAGGGTGATGGGGCCGCGCGCGGAAACGAAGAGCAGAATCACCGCGACCACGAGGACGATGGAAAGCATCCCTACCGCAGTCCAGGCTTGCACGCGGCGCCGGCGCGGAACCGCCAGGAGCACCCCGGCGGCCAGCAGGGGCAGCACAATGGGAACGGGAAGTAGCCAGGAAATCATCGCCGCGTACCTCCCGCGTTTCCGCCGCGTCCACTATTCCGCGGTTTTCCGCCGTTCGCGAGCGAGCCGTCCACGCCGTGGGTGGCATTCGGGTTAGCGACGTAGCGGTGCCGGCGGCGCTGCGGATGCTTGCGGTTCCAGCGGCCCAAACGCCCGAAGCGCGGGGCCGGGGTATCGGTTTCGTCGCGGAATTCCGCGGAGGTTTCCTGCAAGTCTGTTCCCACTTCGGATCGCTGGCTGCTTTCTTCCAGTTGTTGGCGAACGGCGACGGCGCGATCCTCGACGTCGTCGCGTACTTCGTCATCATCGCGCAGCTGCCAGGTGCGATAGGCCATGGCCAGCAGGAAACCGGTGGTGGCCAGGGTAATAACGATCGCGGTGAGCATCATGGCCATGACCAGCGGGTCCGCCCACAGATCCGGCGAACCGTTACCGATAAAGGGCGGATTGCCGGTGCGGCCACCCGCGATAAGGAAAAGAATATTGACGCCGTTGGAGAGGCAGCCCAGCCCGAGAATCACCCGGGACAGGGAGCGCTCCAAAATAAGATAGACCCCTACGGCAACGAAAACCCCGCACATGAGGATGAGGGCGAGAGATACGCTCATTCTTGCTCTCCTTCCGTTGCCGCATCGCGTTGTTCGGCAGCCAGAGCCAGGCGCTCGGCTTCTTGTTTCGGGGAAGCGCGTTCGCTGAGCTCCGCCTGGGATTCCATTTCTTCACGCAGGTTCTGGCGGGCGTCATGGGAAGGTTCGATGCGAATATCAGCATCCCAGACGCCTTCTTCGATCTCTCCGTGCCGGTCAATTTCCCCGCCGAGGGAGCGCAGAATTTCGGCCACCAGGCCAACAACCGCGATATAGACGCCGGTGTCAAAAATGAGCGCCGTCGTAAAATGAACGTCCCCAAAGATCGGAAGCACCATGTCGATTTTCGCGGTTTGTAGCGGGTTACCGCCCAACATGATGGGGGCGAGCGAGGAGAGGGTAGCCAAGCCCAGCCCGGTTCCCAGTAGGTGTGCGGGAAGGATGGGGAGGGTGGCGCCCAGTTCGAAACGGCCGCCGGCCAGGTAGCGCAATGTCAGCGCGATGCCGGCCAGCAGCCCGCCGGCGAAACCTCCGCCCGGCATATTGTGCCCGGCGAAAAGGAAGAAGAGCGAAATAATGAGGATGGTATGGAAAACCAGGCGAGTGCCGATTTGCAACATAATCGGGCGGGAGGCCACCCCGGGGCGGTTCGCGGAAGCGAGCCAGGCGCGGTTACGCCCCGAACGTTTCGCTTCTTCTTCGGCGCGCAGCGAGTTGCGCACATATGCCACCGGGTCGTCACCGAGGCGGTGCAAGCGTTGCGCCCGTTCGCTTTTCGCGCCCAGGATATTGCGCAACCGATCCGTGCCACCGAGGCGGTCGCGCACGAAGAGGAGGGAGGCAATGCCGACGGCGCAGACCACCAGCACGGAGGTCTCCCCCATCGTGTCCCAAGCCCGGATATCCACGAGGGTAACGTTGACGATATTGCGCCCGTACCCGAAACGGAAACCTTCATCGGCGAAGAGTTCCGAAATTGGCGCGTGGGTGCGCACCCCGGCTGCCAGATACGCCAGCCCCGCGAAAAGCACCCCCATGATGGCCGCGAAAACGATGCGGAACCGCTGGGTGCCTTTGGTGCGCCGGGAAGAAAAATAGGAAGGCAGGCGCCGCAACACCAGCACGAAGACCACGAGGGTGAGAGTTTCGGAAAGCACCTGGGTGAGAGCCAAGTCAGGAGCCCCGTACATCTCGTAGGTGAGGGCAACGGCGTAGCCACCGATTCCCATGAGGATCACGGCTTTGAGACGGTGGCGAGAGGCCGCGGCAAGCAGCACTCCCAGGCAGCCAACAACGGCCACCGCGGCCTGCGCCCAACTATCGAAGAGCCGGGGCACCACCAGGGTACCCACCGGGTTGGTGAGCAGCGCGATTCCCACGGTGATGAGCAGGAACCAGAAAATGGTGAGGAGGTAGGTGGGAAGCGAACCGGATTGGGTGCGGGCGGTGACGGTCATGGAGAAACGCTCGGTGCCCGAAACAATGCGCTGGTAGGCTTCCTCGGCGCTGAGGCGCAGGGCGTGGCGCTGGGTGAAGGCGGAGATGCGGTGGCGCTGCCAGAAGAGGCAGCAACCGGCCGCGAGGATGGCGAGGGTCACCAGGAAGGGCCCGTTGAAGCCGGACCACAGGTGCAGGTGGCCCTGGTAGGGGGCCAGCACGGGGTATTGGGCCAGGTATTGCTCTAGGAAGGTACTGATGGGCGCGGTTGCGAGCCCGGCCACCAGGCCCGCCGTCGCCAATATTCCTACCGGCCAGATCATCACCGCGGAAACGTCACGCACCTCGGTATCCTCTACGCGCGGCTTGCGCATGAAGGCGCCCCACCAGAACCGCAGGCCGTAGGCCACCGTGAGCGCCGAACCCACCGCGATGAGCACGAGCACCGCGATATCGGTGGCGCTACCACCCCACAGGGCGCCGAGCGCACCTTCTTTCGCTACAAAAGCGGCGAAGGGCGGGAAACCCATCATGGAGGCATCCGCCATTCCGGCGAAGGTGGCAACCGCGGGCATATTGCGGCCCACATTGGATAGTTCGCGCAGGTCACGGGTGCCGGTACACACGTCCACGATACCCACGGAGAGGAAGAGTGCGGATTTGAAGAGGGAGTGAGCCAGCAGCAGCATGAGCCCGGCCAGCAGCATCGCCGAATCTCCGTAGCCGACGAAAAGAATAATGAGTCCGAGCTGGGAGACCGTGCCGAAAGCGGTAACCAGCTTAATATCGGTTTGTTTGAGGGCCCGGTAACCACCCAGCAGCACCGTGTACGAGGCGAGGATGATTACCATCCAGCGCCAAGCTGGATTATGCGCGAAACCGGGGGCCAGGCGCGCCACCAGGTACACCCCGGCTTTAACCATCGCCGCGGCGTGCAGGTAGGCGGAGACAGGCGTGGGTGCGGCCATGGCGGCCGGCAGCCAGAAATGGAAAGGTACCAGGGCGGATTTGGAGAAAGCCCCGATAAGTACAAGTACGACGGCGCTCGTCAGCAGCGCGGAATTCCCCGGTGACAGCGTGGCTTCGTGGGAAGCCACCACGAGCTCGCGCAATGAGAAAGATCCCCCGGGCATGACCCCGAGCATGGTGATCCCGCCCAGCATGGCCAGCCCACCCGCCGTGGTCACAATAATGGCCTGGAAAGCCGCGCGCCGCGAGGATTGCCGGTCGGAATAGTGGCCGATGAGGAGGAAGGAAAAAACGGTGGTGAGTTCCCAGTAAATATAGAGGGCGACGGTGTTATCCGTGGTGACCAAACCGAGCATAGCCCCGGCGAAAGCCACGAAAATCGCGCCGAACCGGCCCAGGTAGGAGGCATCACGTTTGAAATACCGCGCCGAGTAGAAGAGCACGGCCGCGCCCACCCCGGTGGCGATGAGGGCGAGGAGCAGGCCGAGAGCGTCAATGCGGATATCCAGGTCCATGCCCAATTGGGGCACCCAGGTGAGGGATTGCTGGTAGATATCACCGCGAAGGATGCGGGGGATGAGGCTGAGGAGCCACAGGAAAGTACCGGCCGGGAGGAGAGCGAGGATTGCGAAGCCGAAACGCCCGCGCTGCATCACGAGCGGTGCACACAGCGCCCCCACCGCAAATAGCAGGAGCACATATGCCACGGCAGCCTCCGTCCCTTCGACCTTTGCCATGCACGCCGGGTGCGCTACGTGCTCTACGTGCGCAGCGTGCCAAACATACGCCACTGAGCCCCTCCGCGGATGACCTGGCGCGATACAGCTAGTAGGTGCGGGCGCCGGTTTCTTAGGCGGTGGAGCTCATTGTTAACGCATGGAACATCATTACAGTAGCGAAAATATGCGGGAGTGTCCCGTGTTTCCGCTCTCGATGAGACCGCGCGGCCAGGCTTGCTTTGGAAGCGCGAGGCTTGCTAAGGCCGGAGTTTAGTTATCGGCTTCCGGGTAGTGGGTCACGTCGATACGGTGGAAATTAAGGTGGGAGCGGGAGGCCGTGGGGCCGCGCTGACCCTGGTAGCGTGAACCGCTTGCGCCAGCTCCGTAGGGGTTAGTGGCCGCCGAGGAGAGTTGGAAGAAGCAGAATTGGCCCACTTTCATGCCCGGGTAGAGCTTGATCGGCATCGTTGCCGTATTGGACAGCTCGAGGGTGACATGCCCGGAGAAGCCCGGGTCGATGAACCCGGCGGTGGAATGGGTGAGGAGTCCCAGGCGCCCGAGGGAGGATTTCCCTTCCAGGCGAGCTGCGACGTCGTTCCCCAAAGTGACCTGCTCAAAAGTGGAGCCGAGCACGAACTCTCCCGGGTGTAAAACGAATTCGCCGTCGGCGGGAACTTCTACCAGGCGCGTGAGGTCGGACTGGTCCGCGGCCGGGTCGATGACCGGGTATTTGTGGTTATCGAAGAGTCGGAAGAAGCGGTCGAGGTGAATATCGATGGAGGAGGGCTGCACCATCGCCGGATCCCAGGGGTGCAGGGCGATGCGGCCCTCGCTCACGGAGCGCAAAATATCAACATCGGAAAGTAACACGCCTAGATTCTGACACGCCCGCGCGGGTGGGCGCTACCTGCGGGGCGGTATGTGGAGGAATTGAAGCAATTCGGGCGCGCTTCCGCGCCGTGAGTGCTGGGTCGCGCAAGCCGCGGGAACTGAGCAACACATGCCGCAAGCACTAAGCCGCGGGCGCGCTTTGCGCTGGCGGGGATGGCACGCTAGGATAATCACCTAGTGATTCTTTCGCGCCTGCGGTTCGGCCGCTCGCGTGAGGCTTCACCGCTCTCGCGGGCGTAGTTCATCGGTAGAATGGCAGCTTCCCAAGCTGCAGAGGCGGGTTCGATTCCCGTCGCCCGCTCCAGTTTTCAGGCAGCGAGTCCGGCCCCACATCAATATCTCACCCACTAAAATCGCAAGCATCAGCACTACACCCACATCCAAGGAGGGATGACGGTGACTAAAAAATTTGCAGAATCCGCCAAAGTGAAGGCGAAGGGACGGGTAACCATCCCGAAGGCGGTGCGCGAGCGGCTGGGCATCAACAAAGGAGACCGCATTGCCTTCGTCGTAGACGGCAGCGATGTGCGCGTGATCAACTCCGCCCGCTATGCATTGTCAGTGCTCCAAACTGGGTTAGCGGGCGAAGCAGAACGTTTGGGACTTGAATCCGAAGAAGCCGTGAACGATCTGGTAGCGAGTATTAGAAACAGTTAGTCAGGCGGGCTAACTCTCGCCAAAACCGACACCCATACCCCCTTCAAATTAGGCTATATTCAACCTAGGATATGTTGTATATTCTTCTTGGAAGGGGAGGTAAGCCATGAATGTCAATACGAATACCTTGGTACCAATTTCGGAAGCGAATCAGAATTTCTCGAAGGTGGCGCGATTGGTAGACGAGTATGGCTCAGCCGTTATTTTGAAAAATAATCGCCCTCGTTACATCATCACAGAATTCGCTAAGGCGGATGAAATCACAGAGCCGGACGATGCCGAGCTCGCGAAGGTCTCAGCCGCACTCATAAGAAAAAATGCGCGCGTATATGAGGAACTGGCGAAGTGAAGTACCTAAGCAAGCGGCAGATCCTCCTGATTCACCAGGAACTACTTGAAACATCAGGTGGGACATCGGGGCTCCGAGACGAAGGCCTCTTAGATTCAGCCCTCATGACTCCATTACAGAGTTTTGGTGGGCAGGATCTGTACCCCAGTCTTATTGATAAAGCTGTTCGCCTTGCGTTTGGGCTTATCAAGAATCATCCGTTTATCGACGGAAACAAGCGTATTGGCACGCACGCGATGTTAGTCTTCCTCGCGCTCAACGGTGTGGAACTGAGCTATACGGACGATGAGATGATCGCGATTATTTTAAGCGTGGCTGCGGGACAGGTAGATGAATCAGGCCTACGCGCATGGATTGACGAACACCTCCCATAGTTACACTGCGCTCCGTCGTCGCTATCGATTCAACATCGCCAGTTGAAGAACCCCACATGTTTCCCCCTCTTGAAAACGCTAAAATTCATCGGTGGCCGCACACCGCGGGCCCACACTACGGGCCCGCGCTGCACGGCGCCGGCGTCAGTCACGCCAAGCGCGGCTACGATTCGAAAACGGGCAGAAAAGGGATAACCGCATGGATGAGGAGAAGGCCATCGGCACTGAACAGCCGCGCGGGAAGCGACGCGGCTGGCTGCCGCTATCCGAAACGCTCTCGCTTATTTCGGTGGTTATCGCGGTGGCCGTGCTCGGCTTGAATATTTACGACCGCCACGAGGCGATCAAAGCCGAGCAGTTTTCCCAGGCCAACCAGGCCTTCACCCAAAATAAGATCACCGCGGAGGAACACCGCACCGACACCGGGAAAATCGGCCGGCAGATCACCTCGAGTTTCCACAACGCCTCCCCCAACCCGGTTTTCGACCTCACGCTCGCAATGCCCGCCCCGCCCAACGGCCTCACCGTCTCCGCCGACCACTATCACGAATTCCGGCAAACCGCCGCCGGCTACGAAATCACATTCCCCACGCTCCCGCCGAAAGAAAAAGCCGAGTACGTGGACACCTACGGCGACGCCCTTTTTGGCGACCGACCCCCGCGCACCGTCATCAACGAAAACTTCCGTTTCTGCTTTACTGACGTTAACGGCCAGCGTTGGCTCGCCGACCATCGCGGCGCCCAGCGTATTTCGTCAACAACGCAGTGCATTCCCGATAAGAACGACGACGCCGCCTAGCCCGCCGCCAGCACACATGCCTGTGGGAGGCTGGCCCACGCGGCCGGCTATGCAGCCACTCCGGATGAGTCCTCTATCTTGAGCGTGTACATCGTCGAAAAAACGGTGAGCGACAGCACCAGCAGCACGATCAGGCACACCCCGGCCACCGGCAGCAGAATCATGCGGTTCACGGATTTCACCACAAAGGGCAGGGCCGCCACCGCGCCGAAGAGCACAATGAGGCCAATAATGGCTCCCTTCTTGAGGCGATAGCTGAGATAGATATCGCTCCCCGCCGTCGCAGAGAAAGATACGGGATTACTCTTGAGGGGAACCAGCGTTCGCACCTGAGCAACGCAGGCGCCGTCGCCCACCTCAAAAACATTATCGCGTTCGGGAAGCAGTACCTCCGGGCGTTTCTTTCCGTTCACGCTCAAATAGTGGCGGCTCCTGTCATCAAAGAAGGACCACCGCCTTCTCACATGTAGCCGTGCCATAACCCGCACCTCCTTGTGCCTACGTAACCGTGCACCCACATAACACCGTTACGCATAATTTTATCGCATTTATTCTGCGCGGTATTCAATTTAATTGTTCCCACTATGGCCGGCGGTGCCCTTCCCCTCTAGGATGGGGGAAGAACCGGGAAGGAGGCCGCATGCGTGATATTGCACCCTATTCACAACGCAAGCATTACGAACTACCTTCTTCCCTAGATGCGCTTCGCGGCCCTGGCATGGGTGGCACTCTCTACCTCGACCACTCGATCATCTGGGCACCAAATTCTCAGACGATCCATCTTGAAAGCAACGGCCTCATCAAGCGCGGTTACACAGCTTTGATCAACGAAGGAACCACAGAGCAGCAGGAGCGCTGGCTCAATCGGGAACTCCTCATGCGGGCCTGGCCAACACTTAGCTTGCCGTGGCGCGTCTACGCGATGTGGGAATCAAAATTTCCGGAACTGCCAGAGAATCGGATCTTCCATAGAAAATCTCGAATTTCAGCGTAAACTCACCCGCCTTCTTCTTTCAGGGATTGAAGAGTACGGCATCTCCGAAGAAGAATTCCACGCCGTCCAAGAACGCTACGCCCAGTGGCATACAAGCCTGAACAGGTAAGGCAGCACCCACCCCCTCCCTGCTACCCGCACATTCGCCAACAAGAAAAGACCTGGTCATACGTCACAGGAAATCGGTTTTCAACCCTCTGACCTGCGGATTAGAATAATGATACGAATTCTCTATTCAAATCAATGTTGCATTCATTGTTCAACGATTGGGAAATAAGGAAGGGATCTCGTGACCTCTTTTCGTAAGATAGCGGGTGCCACCCTGGCGGCCACCCTTATATTCTTCGGCGGCACACCCGCGCTCGCCGATCCAGCTTCCCCCACGGGAGCTTCCAGCGCCGAACAAGCCAATTCCGCAAAGTTCGGCGGCGCCATCGCAAAGAACTTCTTCTTAGTCGACGGACTGACCGAGGCTGAGGTGATTGCCTCCGTCAAGGATCAGCTCACCAAGAACAACCTGAACCCCGATGAGTATGAGTTCACGGTAAAGAACCTCAGTGAGGCCAACGCCAATTCGTACGGCCCGAAGCGTAAAGATCGCGTTAAGGATGTACCGGTTATCGTGGCCAAGAAGGGAACTCCGGACACCTTCGACACCTACAACGTCAAGGTTTTTTACTACGCTCCGCCGTTCGCGTTCCGGGAGGAGAACCCGGATCCCCAAAAGGGCGCCCCTCAAAATCAAAGCACCCATAACGCGGGCAAAGTAACTGTTGCTGACCCAAATAGTTACACTCTGTCCGCGGATCAGCAGGCAAAGATCGTTGACGCTTTCCTCAAGAACAACCCAGCTCTCGGCCTCACCCGTGATCAGGTCACCGTGGATGATCAAGGAAAGCTCACTATTACGAACAAAGCCGGTGAAGACGGGTTTAGCGTCGTCGTTCCCAGCAGCGAATCCGTGAGCGTTATCGGGAAGGTTCCCAATATTCTGGTCTTTTTGGGGCTTATAGGACAAAATGTGTTGGTTACGGTTTAGTAGGTTTGGTTCCATTTAGCCCCGTTGTGTAGATCGGTCCAC